>CAZIIZ010000072.1:0-8992 GCA_964539225.1 uncultured Hyphomicrobiales bacterium
CGGAAAAACTGATTTTACTGCTAACGTAGTTGATGGCTATGCTCCATTAACAGTAAAATTTACTGAAATATTCGCTGGCGAATTAGTTTCGCGTAAATGGCTTTTCGGAGATGGCGAAGCGTCATTTACTCAAAATCCTACTCATATCTACAAACGTGATGGTAAATTTACTGTCTCTTTAATTTCGGACAATGGAATCAGCATCGACACAGTAATGAAAGTAGAATATATAAACGCAGATACAATCCCATTTATATATAATGTCGATTTCTCGTCTGATGTCAGATCCGGTACTCTTCCGCTCGATGTCAAATTTACTCCGATCTCTCAACCAAGCTCTACATATTGGGAATGGAATTTCGGCGATGGCACTACAAGTAATGAAAAAAATCCGACTCACACTTATACTGATTACGGAAATTATACTATTACTCTAAAAGCCGGCAAAGGTCAATACTTCGGCAACGCTACCCGAAAAGCATACATAAAAGTTAATAGAGGCACTATCGCCGGATTCAATGTAATTGATGAATACGAGAACAATATCAAGAATTACAATAGCATAGGATTATCAGCAGCTCAAGCGAGCGATAATACTGTTGGATTCGATATAGCTGTTGATTCGGCAAGTAAAATTGAATATGGTGTCTTGGGCATATTAGATACGGATATAAACCTAATTGAGATGACCAACCTTGCTCAATTAGGCAAAAAACCGACACCAAGATTTTTAGCTCCATTGGCTGATAAGGGTTTTGCTCTATTGTCGTCCGATACATATAACGGCAATTTGAATGTCAAAGTAAATCAATATAATTTAATTGGCGACCAGACTGCACAATTTTTAGTACGAAAAAATAAAAAGACCGAACCTATTGCCACCTTCGCTGATGGATCTAATTTATTAGTAGTCGCAATAGCTAAAGATAGCATTCTGTGCATAAGTAAATATAATTCTGACAATCAAATAATGTTCGATAAAGAATTTTTTGGCGATAAGCAGTATAAAGAAAAATTTGCAAAAATCGTAAAAGTTTCTGACGGCTATTTTGTATTCATCAAAGAAAACGACAATTCAATAGCCAAAGCTATTAAAATATCTACTCAGGGCGACTCAATTCTAACTAAAAATATTTTCGAGAAAGCCTATCACCATATTTCTGACGTATATACCGATAAAGACGGAAATATAGTAATTGCCGGATCGTACCGCTATCTAAGCGAATTGGATCCTGTATATAATTTTATAACCAAATTAGATGTTAATCTAAATCAGATTTGGTTCTCGCAGATTAATGGCGGAATGACCTTGAATTCAGTTGACGAAACTATAGACCGTTATGGGGCTAAAAAGTACATTGCAGTCGGTTCTATCGAAGGCAATGCCGGGTTTATCAGTTTGGACGAAAGCGGAAATGAAGTCGCAAAATGGAAATTAATCAATAGAATCGGATACTTCAACCACGTATTGACTCTGAATAATTTGGATATGGTACTAACCGGAACATTGCTAAATTTAAACGATAAAATGAATTTTTATGCGTTACGAGTTAGTGCGAATAATACTTACGCTGGCGTAGAGGAAGCAACCGAGACCAACGAATTACGTATTTATCCGAATCCTAATAATGGAATGATAAATCTTTCTTTGAATGAGAATTATAATACTTTAAAAGTATTTGATTCCATTGGCGAATGTGTTTACTCGATTAATAATGAAAATTTGAATAACTCAACATTAGATTTAACAAATTTATCGGTTGGAATTTATACTTTGCTTGTTTCAGACGGTAAGATCAGCAAGCATGGCAAATTGATAATAATAAAATAGCAAATATGTACAAAAACTTATTAAATAAACTGTCGAAAATCGAGCAAAACGAATTGCCCGGTATTGAGGCACATAGCTTGATGGCTCCGAAAATTGGAGATAAAATTTATCGCAATATGAAAGCTCCGGCTGGAGTGATCCGAAGTGCGGTTTTGATTCCAATAGTGCGTAGAGCAGATTCTTTTGATATACTATTTACACAAAGAAGTAAAAAGTTATTGCATCATAGCGGTCAAATTAGTTTCCCCGGTGGCAGAATCGAAACTGGGGAAACTCCAATTGATGCCGCACTCAGAGAAACATACGAAGAAATTGGAATAGATAGAGGGCAGATAAGTATAATATCCCAATTATCCGATTTATACGTAGAGCCTTCAAATAATCTAATTTTCTCGTTCGTTGGCGAAATCTCTTCGCCTTACGAATTATCAATCAGCGTTGACGAAGTCGAACGTGTGATCCCCTATCCCTTTGAATTCTTTTTAAACAAAGATAACAGAAAACATCAGAATAGACAAATCAACGGTATTGATATTCAAGTTCCATTCTGGGACATAGGAGCGGACGAACCGCTTTGGGGAGCTACTGCAATGATTTTAAGCGAGTTAATAGAAATAATTCAGATAAAGTAAAAGATTAGCAATGACATATATTTGACTTAATATTAGGTAAATATAAAAATAAATATGAATTGTCAGAAATATTTCGTATATTTGTGTTCGGTAAGTTTTTTATTATTCTACTTTAGTAAAGTATTTGGAAGAATAAAATTTAGGAATCCCGAACAAAGCAATAAAAGGGAAATGTCGATTCTTCAGGGATCGAATCAGATTTGCTCATAACGAGCAAAACGGAGCGGTGGATGCCGCATTTTTAGTGAATAACTTGATGATTTTAACATCATAAACTAACTCTCTTTATTTGCGTTTTCGTGGAATACGTAAATAATTGTGTTTTACTCTATCTGAGTACGCTAAAGTTTTTTAGAAAGTGTAGATTTTTGATGAAATCATTCGAAGAATTGGGTATCTGCCCAGATATCCTTAAAGCTTTGGGGGAATTAGGCTATGAATTCCCTATGCCAGTCCAAGAACAAGTCATACCAGTATTATTGTCCCAAAAAACAGATGCAATTGCTTTAGCTCAAACCGGAACCGGCAAGACTGCTGCATTCGGATTGCCAGTTTTACAGCAAATTGACGTAAAAAATAGAAATTCCCAAGTATTAATTTTGAGCCCTACTCGTGAGTTATGCGTGCAAATCGCAGATGACTTAAGAGATTACTCTAAATATATTGTGGGATTAAAAGTATTGCCTGTGTATGGCGGTGCTAGTATCGACAACCAAATTAGAGCTTTGAACAACGGCGTTCATATTATCGTGGCTACTCCCGGTCGTTTAATTGATTTACTAAAACGTAAAGCAGCATTTATCGACCACGTAGGAACATTGATTTTAGATGAAGCCGATGAAATGCTTAATATGGGATTCTCTGAGAGCTTAGAGACAATTATGGAATATTTGCCAAAAACTGAACGTAATACTTTACTATTCAGTGCAACTATGCCTCAAGAAATTGCTCGTATCTCTAAAAAATATATGAACAATCCTATCGAAATTACTGTAGGTACTAAAAATGCCGGTGCAGAGAATATCAAGCACATTTGCTATACAGTAATGCAAAAAGATAAATATCTTACTTTAAAGAGAATCGCTGACTACTATCCCGATATATACGGCATCGTATTCTGCAGAACTCGTAAAGAAACTCAAGAAATTGCGGACATGTTAATTGCTGATGGCTATAGTGCTGAATCTTTACACGGCGATTTATCGCAAGGTCAAAGAGATTTCGTAATGCAGAAATTTAGAAATAAACATATCCAGATATTGACAGCAACTGACGTAGCTGCTCGCGGTATCGACATTGATAATTTAACCCATATTATCAATTATAATATTCCTGATGAATTAGACGTATATACCCACAGATCCGGCAGAACCGGTAGAGCTGGCAAAAAAGGTATATCTATCGCTATCATCAACCAAAAAGAAAAACATAAAATCAAATTGATCGAGAATAAAATTGGTAAACAATTCGAGAAAGCTTTTGTACCAAATGGTCGTGAAGTTTGCGAAAAACAATTATTCCATCAGATTGAAAAAGTTGAAAGAGTAGAAATCGATCACAAAGAAATCGAACCATTCTTGGAAGCTATCTATAAAAAATTAGAATGGTTAGACAAAGAAGAATTAATCCAGAGATTCGTATCATTGGAATTCAACCAATTCTTAAAATACTATAAATTCTCTCCAGACTTAAATGCTCGCGAAGACAGAAATACTCGCGATGAATTCGGTTCAAAGGAAAGAAGAGATAAAGCTGATTTCTCTCGCGAAGGCTATCAAGCTATGTTTATGAATATCGGTAAACGTGATGGTTTATATCCAAATACATTAATGGACTTAGTGGTTAAACATACTGAACAGAAACGTTTACAATTCGGTAGAATAGACATCTATAAAAATCATGCTGTATTCGAAGTACCTTCAAATTTAGTGGACAAAGTATTGCTATCATTCGATGATACATTCCTTGAAGACAGACAAATCCTTTGCCGCATAGACACCGGAGTAGTGGATAAACAAATTCACTTCGACAAGCCAAGTGGCGGTCGCAGAGAAGGCGGAAGACGTGATTACGATTCTCGCTCGTCTGAATCAGGCGGAAGAAGAAAAAAAGAATATTCTGATGCCGGACGCAGAGATGATTACGACAGAGATAAAAAACGCAAAAAGAAATAATTTGATTTGAGTTTATTAAAAGTCCTTTCTTGCAATATATTTGTTCGAAAGGACTTTTATGTTATTACCCAAATTAAAAGGATATCAACATAAATATCTTGTATCAATTACACATTTTACTTATATTTGCTTCTTGATTATAGCTAATTATTATCGTAATAATTTCAATTCCGATCGGAGCTATTGAATATGCTGAATCCGCACGATATAGATGAAAGTCAGATAAGTATGCGATTTCGCTTAGAGCATTATCCAGCATTTAAGCTCTTGATTATTTTTTCGATTGGTCTGTTATTATTTTCTTATTTCGATATCAGTCTTTGGAAAGTAGGAGTAATAATTATCCTGTTTTGTATTTCTATTTTAAAAAAACTCGATAGCATAATCAGTTATTTATTAGCTGGGATTTTATTGGCGAGCCTTGTTGCTATTCGATTGGATTATTCACGCCTCAAATATTCAGATCAGGTAGTGCCGGAAATGCCGGGTATATTCATCGGCAAAATCGACAATGTATTAAAAAGGACTGATAAAAGTGTCCGTGTAAAAGCTTTTGGAAATATTGACACCAAGGATTTACCTGAGCATAGAGCCGCAGCAATAATATTGGACATTTTTAAATTAAATAATAGAATGAATAATCTAACAGCCGGCAATATCATTTACGCTCCGATTAAAGCAAGGCTACCCAGAAGCAAGACTCTTCCGACTGATTTTGATGAGAAATTCTACGCTCGATACAATAGCATTCAGTGGTACGCACGCACTAATGCCAAAGATATATCTATATTAGACAAGGGTCGCAGTATTCAATCATTTGCAAATGATATTTCGTCCAATTTAGCTACGAGAATTGACTCTTTATTCCGGGATGAATATCAAGGAATTATTAAGGCTATGCTGCTTGGCGATATGACAGATATTAATAACGAAACGAGACAAGTATTTTCGCTGACCGGTACTGCTCACGTGTTATCAGTTAGCGGTTTGCACGTGGGAATAATTTCCGGAATCGTGGTGTTACTGCTCGGAGGAATAGAAGACCGAAAGATTAAATTCGTAATATTTTCAATTTTAATGTTCGGATATTCTTTGCTTACGGGTTTCAGTCCTTCAGTAGTTCGAGCCGGAATAATGGCAGTAACAGTCTATTTGATTTATGCCCTCGAACGCCAGCCAAAATCTCTGAACGTACTTTCTTTCGCCGTGCTGATGATGATAGTATTCGATCCGCCTATAATATATTCTCCTGCTTTCCAGATGTCAGCTTCGTCAGTTTTCGGGATTATTATTTTCTACCAAGTATTTAGAACGAACCTGAATCTTTTGACTAAATCAAAATCGCCCATTGTGCAATATATAATTAATTCTACGTCAGTTACTTTGGCGGCATCAATAATGGTTTCGCCGATTGTAGCTTATTATTTTAAAGTATTCTCGATTATATCGCCTTTAGCAAATTTATTAGTAATACCTTTGCTCAGTTTGGCGATGATATTTGCGATTATTACTGTAGTTCTATCGTTTATCTACTTCCCTATGGCGATATGGTACGCAAATTCGGCAAATATCTTAGTAAATTTGAGCATGGAAATCAATCGAATTGCAGTAGAGATTCCGTATTCGTATCTGTCAGATAATAATGTACTAATTATATCAATGCTGATTTCTATAGTTATGCTTTATGCTCTGACTGCGAATAGTCGCCCTAAATTTGTTTTTCGTTTGTCAGCTATTGGCATAGTTGCATTAATAATATTTCTCAACAATAATCCACATACTGAATCGAATACACTAAAAATATATCCTTTGCAAAATGTAACAGTGGCGGAAATTCCGATGTCCCCAAACAAATCGTTTGTCTATATAGCCGACAGAAAGAATAAGCAGTATCCTGCTCCCGATTATTCGCTATTCAAATATTTAGCTAATTCAAATAGAGAGCTTACAATTGCAGTAACCGGCAATGTCGGAATGGCAACTAATGATAAATTGAAAAAAATAAAAAAAATAAAAGCTATCGAGCTTAGTTTTAATGAGCAATATGCTATTGAAAAAGTATTAAAACTGAAAACAAGGCTTCCACAAATAATATCTAAAGAGGAAAACTAATGGCATTAGAATATATAGAACCAAAAATATTTAACAAATCCAAAATACTCGCCGGAGTAACCACTAAGAATAAACAAATATTTCCTAAGCAAGGGCTGTCGCTATCGCAAGCCGACATATTAAAGGAAAGCGATTTATTATTGCATCAGAGAACATTTGCCAAACTGCTGAATATACCTTACGAAGCTATGAAATATCAAATGCAGATTCATAGCAATATTATCTTTGAAGTTAGTAAGGATTCTCCTGTATCGGAATCAGACGGCATGTTCACTTCCGAAAAAGGATTAGTGCTGAATATTAAAATTGCCGATTGTGCAGCTATACTTATCTATGACGAGGCGAACGAAGTAATTATGGGGCTGCATTCCGGATGGCGAGGCACTTCTCATAATATAGCCGCAAAGGGCATAGAATTATTGATTAATCAATACAAATCAGATCCTGCTGAATTGCTGATTTATATTTCGCCCGCAGCCGGCGGAGACGTATATGAAATTGGCGAAGAAGTCGCTAGATTATTTCCACGATCAACCAAGCCTAAAACTAATGGTAAATATTGGTTTGATAACAAGCAGGAAATATTTTTGCAGTTAATAGATGCCGGAGCAGACGAAAGCAAAATTGAAATCGCCAAGGAATGCACAATTAAAAATCATAATCTACATTCTTATCGCCGAGACAAGGAATTGTCGGGCAGAATGTCGGCTTTTATTTCTATGAAATAATTAAAACATATAATTATTATAGTCTTTGTTTATTTTATAAATTTTTATTATTTTGGTGTTCATATATTGACATTAAACTAATGTCTTTTATACACACTATATTTATAAATTATTCAAATAGGACAATTATGTTTACTATTAAAAAAAGTATTATCTCAATGGCATTGTTAATATCATCATTGGGTTTGGGAATGGTTTCTTGTGATAAAGATTCGTCTTCTACTTCAACTACTTCAACAATTACACCTGAGGTAAATGTATCCAGTGAACTATCTTGTTCAATTGTTGGTTCACTAAACGAAAGTTTTGAAGCGAATAGAGTAATTGTTAGTGGATCTTCTGCACAGTATATGATAATGGCTACATCGTTGGATGTAACAAAGAATATGATTATGTATCTTTACAATGTAAAAAGCGATACAAAATCACTTGATCTTAATTCAATGGGCGGAATTCTAACCTTTACCGTTACAAATCCTGTTAATGTTAACGATACGAAACTTTACAAAATGACTCAAGGTACGATAACTATCACACAGAATACAGATAAACTTATCAAGGGTACTTTTGTGGGAAAAACTTCATCTGATCCTTCATCAACTGGTTATTTAGAAGTAAAGAATGGTTCATTCACTTTTGCAAAATAATTTAGCTTATAGTTAGAATCGTACATTTATGTTTATTCGACTCTTTGGATTTATTCAATTCATTGAGTCGTTTTTTTTGTTTTCCATTTTCAATTCCTATTATTTCACTTTTAAAAGATTGATACTCACTTCTTTTCCTTTCTGCTTTGCTATCTACTTGGTTTTGCTTATTTTTGCTACTTGCGAATTTGTACTGAAATTAATAAGTTAAACAAATAGAATTACGTAGGTTATGAGTCAAAAAACAAACTCTTTTTCCAAAATTGGGAATTCAGCATCATCTGATTTATTTACTAAGGCAATAAGTAAATTCAGAGATATTCCAATTTACGTAGCTGTCGGGATATTTATCTTGACTACTACAATTTTCTTTTGGGAAGTTCTAATGGGCAATGCCTTCTTTTGGGAAGATATTGTTCGCTTCGTGTATCCATTGCAGAATTTTGCGGCTAAGGAAGCCTCAAAGGGCATAGTTCCATTTTGGAATCCATTTACTTTTTCCGGTATGCCATTCCTTGCGGACTTACAGGTCGGATTTTTCTATCCGCTCAATCGCTTCTTGGGCTTTTGCCTTGGTAGCGACGGCAATATCAGTTTCTCGGCATTGCAGATGCTGATAATTCTACATTTCTTTATCTCGCAGATCAATACTTATTTGCTTGCTCGCAGTTTTAAAATTAGCGGCATTGGCAGTATAATAACTGCTATCGGCTACTCATTTTCGCTACTATTAGTATGCCACTCGATTCATCCGATGATAGTTCAGCATTTGTCTTGGTTTCCATTGGTGTTAATGTTCTTTATCAAAGGAGTTCGCAATCAAGATATGAAATCGGGCATAGTCGCCGGACTAATTTACGGAATGAGT
>CAZIIZ010000073.1:0-8953 GCA_964539225.1 uncultured Hyphomicrobiales bacterium
TCTTTAAAATTGATTTCAGTATTAATTCCAAACATACCGCCGAATAAACTTCCCCAATTAAACAGTGGGCGTTCAGGCATCTCATAGATTGCAACATTATCATCTTTAGGAATTCCGGCTTCGTGCTTTGCAATTTCAATTGCCTTGCTTAATCCGCCGAGTTCATCGACTAATTTTTTATCTATTGCATCTTTGCCTGTCCATATTCTACCTTGGGCTACTTCGTGTACTTGGTCGTAAGTCATTTTACGTCCTTCGCTCACTCTCGTTACAAAGTCTTTGTATAAATCAGCGATACTAGCATCGAATTGCTTTCTTTCATCATCATTTAAATTGCGTAGTGGCAATCCAATCGGAATAATTGGCAATTGATATGCTATACCGACATCAGAATACTTCCCGTGCTTTACAATTGAAGTGCTAATGCCTATCGAATCTTTTAATCCTTTATCGTAAATCCACGAGCTTATTACTCCGATAGAACCTGTAATAGTCATCGGGGTAGATACTATTTTAGTCGCGTCCATCGACAACCAATATCCGCCTGAACCTGCCACAGCACCTTGGCTAACAATTATCGGTTTTTTAGATTTATATTTGCGAACTACTTCCGCAATGTAATCAGAAGCCATTGCATCACCGCCCGGAGAATCAACACGAAGCACAATCGCTTTAATATCATTCGATTTTGCAGCCGATTCTACTGTCTTTACTAATTCTCGTGCATTAATACCACCATCCATCGAACAATCGCCAACAACATAGATTAATGCAATCGCTGATTCATCTGTTCCCCATTTGTCGTCTATTGGCTCTTCTTCTTTGAAACTTGACATTAATGGCTGTACTCTATTAATAATATTGATATTTGCAGACTTGAATAAAGACTTGATAATTTCATCTTTATCGCCCCAACGAGCCAATGTATCGACTAAATTACTCGTTTTTGCATCCGAGGCACGATATGATATTTTAGCATCCACCAATTTATCAAAATTCTCTGGCGAGAATCCTCTACTTGACGAGACATCAGTCTTAATTGTATTATACCAATCGTCAATTAACTTTTGGCGTTGTTCTCTGTCGCCTTCGCTCATTTCGTCGCGAGCATAGTTTTCGACAGCAGATTTATATTTGAATTGTCTAATTTCTTCAAATCCGATACCAATTTTATCTAACATTTTTTTATAATAGCTGCGTCCAAGTGCGAAACCGGATATTTGAACTTCACCCATCGGATCGAGAACAATTTTGTCGGCTACTGAAGCTAAATAATATCCGCTCATTCCGACTCTTTCCAAAAATATTACAACTTTTTTGCCTGAAGCTCTGAATTCTCTCAGTTTGTCTCGAACCTCCCAAAGTGTAGATATTCCTCCTCCAAGCTGTCGGGCATCAATCATTATGCCTTCAATCTTTTTATCTTTAATCGCTTCGTCTAAATTAAAGATAACATCTGAAAGCGTTGTGGAATTATCAAACCATTTATATCGTTGATATTTAATATCGCCGTCCAAGGTCAATCGAACCCAGTGCGGTTTCTCGAACCAATCTTTGAAGATACTTCTGTCGGGTCCGCCGAGCTTAACTGAATACGCTTTGTAGCTATTATCGCCGGATTCATTAAATCCAGTTGTTGCTCCTATACCAAAATAACGCATACTCAAGTCCACACCTATTGCTACGCTTTTATCATCACGATAGCGTCCGCTTACTCGAATTCCGTCAACAATTTCCCAACTTAATCCAGCACTCCAAGTACCGGCTTTAAGATTTTGATCGTGGAACATAGAATAATCACCAAAAAAAGTAAGCAAGTATTCAGGTATTGGGCGGATAGCTACATCGACTACTGATTCTGCATCATGATTGTCTAGGGCATAATTTTGATAGCCGGATAATGAAATATATTCATTTGGTCTGATAAGAAATCCCCAACCTAATGAATTGCTCCTTTTGAAAGCTGACTTATCACCGCTAACAAATCCGTAACTCATACCAAGTGAGAAATTCTTATCGCCAAAGCCTAAGGAATATCTCCAGTCAGAAATAGTATTACCTTTCATCTTCTGAGTTATTATTGCCATACCAGTCCCATCGGATTGACGGAACAAACCCCAACGATTAAAATCAAATTGGGTATTATCAGGAGCTGAGATCATAAGCATCATTTCAGACTGGGAAGTATTGTAGTTAAGCAAAGCCGGATTATCAAAACCATACAATCCCGTACGAAAAGCACCAGGCGAAGCTTGCTGAAAGTCCTGCACTTCTCGATAAGTCATAAAGCTATGATTCTGGGCATAAGAATTTGCAATGCAAAATGCGAAAGCAAGCATTACTACATAGATAAATTTGTTTTTCATATCTTTCAATCCATTTATTTATAAAGTCAATTATTCGATTAAAATTTAGAACTAACTCATTTAATTATAACGAAGAAATCTTATATATGTTACATTCATTGGAGTTAACAGACTGTTAAATACAAAATTAATCATATTTATAAGATTTTAATATAGTCTAATTACTTGTTGTTGTATCCAAATTACGGATTCTTTTTTTAGTCGGTAGATTTGTGTGTATCACGAGCTTTTGATACAAAAATAATGATGTGTCTAGTGGTTAAATAAATATGGATACTTCAATATGCTCCTAATAACACGAATGCTTGTAGCCACGTTCTTACAGACATACTAAAGACAATGTGGTTTAATAGCTATGCTGTATAAATTCAATACGCAACTTTATTACGTAGGAATTGAACGCATTAATTAGATACTCAGCATTTCAAACTTTCCGTAGGGCTAAGAAGCCTTCGGAAGGTGATATTTTTTTACCTTCCGATGTTTTTTAGTCCTACCGAAGGTCTATATTAAGTAATTACAACTTCAATTTGAGACTCAATCTCGCTTACTTTGCATATTTTAAAAATATTGATTTAAAAGTAAGAATGAATTTCGTAATTTTGTATCCTAATGATTGTATCAGCTTAAAATATGGTTAAAATATGGAAAAATATATTGAAGAAATCGACAAGCCCTTATGCAATTGCGGGGTGGTCGGCGTTTATAATCATCCTCAAGCATCGGTAATGGCGTATTACGCTCTCCACGCTTTACAACATCGTGGACAAGAAGCAGCAGGCATAACATCTTTCTACTATGATGAAGAAAAGCAGAAGATGAAATTTGCTTACCACAAGGGAGTGGGATTAGTGCTTGATGTATTCGAAGATCCCGAAATATTTAAAAAATTAAAGGGCGATTGTGCCATCGGGCATAACAGATATTCCACTACAGGCTCGTCAAGTTTATCAAATATTCAACCCTTCAATATAATTTATCATAGCGGCATCATTTCTTTAGCCCACAATGGCAATCTAACAAATACTAATACTTTGCGCGACAAACTCAGAAAAGAAGGAGCTATATTCCAGACCACTACTGATTCTGAAATATTTATGCACTTAATCGCTCGTAGCAAAGAAACTACTGCTATCACTCAAATTCGTGAAGCATTACGTACCACTGTTGGCTCGTATTCATTGGTAGTATTGACCGAAGACGGATTAGTCGCAGCTCGCGATCCGCACGGAGTTCGTCCGTTGAGTATCGGCAAGATGAAAAATCCCGACGGCACAGTGTCTTATATCGTTGCTTCAGAAACTTGTGCTTTAGATATCGTTGGTGCGGAATATATACGCTCAGTGCAGCACAACGAATTAATAGTAATTGATAAAGATACAATAGCTACCGGCGAAATTAAATCTATGAAAATTCAGGATGAAACTCCAATAGCCAAACAATGTATTTTTGAGTATATATATTTCTCACGTCCCGATAGCAAAATTTTCGGACATAATGTGGACAAAGTTCGTCGCAAATTAGGCAAGAAATTAGCCGAAGAAGCTCCGGTAATCCAAAAGGATGGCGAGAAAGTATGCGTGATCCCAGTGCCGGATAGTGCAAATACTTGTGCGTTAGGTTATGCTCGGATTAATAACGAAGTAAATCCTACTGCATTCGAAATCGGACTGATTCGTAGCCATTACGTCGGCAGAACATTTATCGCTCCGGGGCAGGATAATCGTGAATTCAAGGTAAAAGTGAAATTTAATACCGTAAAGGGCGTTATCGAAAATCGGAATTTAGTGCTTGTGGACGATTCAATTGTGCGAGGCACTACTTCCAAATCATTGATTAATCTGATTCGTTCGGCTAATCCGAAAGAATTGCATTGCAGAATTTCGTCGCCTCAGATTAAATATCCTTGCTTCTATGGGATGGACTTCCCGAGCAAAGAAGAATTAATCGCAAATAAATATAATTCCGAAGAAGAAATCGGTCAAGCTATTGGGGTCGATTCACTTCATTATCTGAGCGAAGAAAAATTATTGGAAAGCGTACCGCAGGACGAAGGAATTTCGTATTGCACAGCTTGCTTCACCGGAGACTACCCGATTGAAGTGGAAGCCAAAATGCTCATGAAAAAACAATCCAAGAAATAACCATCCGTAGCGTTTAAAATATTATAACAAACTGTTCCTAAAACCTTCCGAAGACTTCTAAGTACTTCGGAAGGTTTTTCGCATTTTCCAAGGTCGGAATTCCAACTCATCCGATGACTGGCAGATGTCGGATGAGTAAAGTATCGTAATTCGTAATTGATTATTTCCATTATCCGTTTGCTTATCCCGTTTTTTATTCTTAGATTTGCACTATAATTAAATATATAATATTCACTAACTATAAGAATTATATGATAGCAAATAGATTGAAATATTTTTTTGGTTTGTTGGTAATAAATATCTGTTTGTTTGATGTTGCTTGTTACTGCAATACAGATTCAATTGGATTTTCAACATTTGATAAATTCTCAGCAAATAGAAATGATTTCGTCAAAGATTCAATAGAATTAGAAGATGTTTCTACAGAAGGTAGTATTATATATTTTTACCATTCGAGTAAATATGATTTTATCGTATTAGATTATTGGAGCTATGGTGAAATGGGAAAATTAAACATTCTTTTTATTTCAGATAAAAGCTTTAATATCCTAATAGCTCAAGATAAACAGTTTAATTATAATAAACCAATGTACGCGAAGAATTTTAAGACACAAGAGACTTGCGAGTTTTATACTTTTGAAAAAGGAGTCGCAATCGGATTATACTCATGCAATAGAAAAAAAATTAATATTGATAAACTACGGTTCAAAAATAAGCGAAATGAGTTAAATAAGACATTTAAACAATTGATTAAAGAAATTAATAAAAATATATAGTACCGACTATTTACAATAATGCCTTTTCATTAAGTAGCTCAAGCCACGCCGAGTTCAGGATTCCAACTCATCCGATGACTGGCAGATGTCGGATGAAAAAAGCATCGTAAATGCTTCAATTTCCCACTTGGTAATTCCAGTATTTATTCTTAGATTTGTACAATAGAAATTACTGAGAATACGTAGGTAGTTTTTAAGGGCATGATAAAAACACAACAATGATTAGAACACTAATAATTATGGGAATTATAACGAATATATTAAACTTGTTTGGCTGTTCAGGACACACTAAGCAATATGAAGGAAAATTATCAAAGGAAAACGAAGAAATTATTTTGAAATCAATTGAGGATTTTAAAAACAAATCTATATATAAAGTATTGACAGAACAAATAATTGACACGACTTCTGACGAAAATTTACTACTAATAATTCTCGATAATTTATCGACAAAACAACCGACAGGTTATGAAAAAGAATATGAAATAGTTTTAAGCTGGAACAAATCAAGACAAGCTATTTATATGATTTGGTTATTAGAAACGGAAATAAAAAATGGTGGTTACAACCAGTTTTATTATAATTCGAGCGGAGAGTTTTATAAATTATTGCCAGAAGCATTAAGACTTGTTGGTGCTAATCAGTTCGCAGACTTGACTGAAGAAGCAAATGCAACATTTGATAAATATAAAGAGAAAATTCAAAAAATCCAAAACGGAACACCTGATGGGTTTGGTAAGTCGTATGAAGATAACCCGTTAAACAACTTTGATACTGAATTTTACAAATTGGATGAAACTGAGAATTTGCAACAGATTCAAGTTAATTACATCCGAAAAAACAAGCTTGAGTTTGTTGACAAATGATATAATAAAGAATCGAAATCAGACTTACAGGATAAAGAATAGTTATGTCGTATATGATTACAGACTTGTTGTCATGTTTATCTATCATCAAATCCTAAGTCAGAATACAATATTAACAAAAACTCCCTTCTTCAGCTTTATGCTTTAGAATGGAGTTATACATAAATTTACAAAAATTAATTCTGCACAATTATCTTTCGGATGGCACGATTACCATTGTCGTCGGCGATAGAAAGCATATATACGCCGTTCTCCAAGTTTGGATTTTTGAAAATCAGAGTATAATTATCGGCATTATATTCCTTATTTATATCATTCAGATTCTCAACAAATTCACCGTCGGGCTTATATAGGGCGATGGTAAGCTTAGTTTTCTTATCCAATTTGAATTTAACGTTAATTGTTTTATCAATTACAGGATTCGGATATACTTTTAGATTCTTTATCTCCGGATTATTCGCAGTACATACTCCGAGATAGGATTTCTCGCCTTTAAGTGCCTCGCAAGCCATCTCCGGCTGAAGTTCGCCACGTTTAACTTGCTCCATAATTTCTAATTCGCGAAGAATCGGAGTTCTATATCGCTCAGGCAATTTCATAGCGAAGTTTTTATCAATGTAAAACCAAAGATAATGGGTTGATTGTACGGGAATATGAGTTTCAAGTATCTCACCATTAAGTTCAAGCTTAACTGGTAAAACATTAGATATGACAGGACGGAAATTTCCTAAACTATCCTTACTATAAAATTCATCTGAATTATTAAGGGTTAAACCAATCTGTGCAAGCATTGATTCATTTAAACGCAATTCATGAAGTGTATAGTTTGAATACTTAGGTTTAGAATTATATAAACTGTTAGAATCAAGAATATTATCCTTCAATGATAAGTCATTGGAAATATAGCTGATTTTTGATGTTCTTTGCACAAGCATATTTCCCTTAATATTATCGTTAATTATATAGTCAGCACTTAAAATGCTATACCCACCAAGCATCATTTCACTTTCACGGATTCCATTTTTATTAAATTTATAAGCTGTATTAAATTTAATTGAGTCTTGACTGAAATTATAACCTAGATTTTCATATAATTCTTTATTTTTAATATCAGGAAACTCTGATGTAGGAATAGTCTGAGACGAAATATACTCAATTCCATCATTATTATAAATAATTCCTATCTCTTTTGCCTCTTCAGCAGTCAAAATCAACTCTTCGATTCCTGCGATTGGGGCAGCAGGCTTTATTTCTTTCTTAGGCTCGGCTATTTTGCAAATATTTACAGAAGAATTTAGGGCAGATAGAAATTCATTTTTGACTTTATCAATATCACCGCCGACAGTTAGATATTCAAATGCTTCATCATCAGCTTTCAGATTATATCGCTTAGGCAAAAGCTTGATAATATTAGTCGAAGCGGGATAAAATAGAGTGCTAATGGCATCAATTGAATCTGTTTTCACCTTAGTCAGAACAGGAATTATGCTTTTGAAAGTCTCATATTTATCTTTATCATAGAAAATCTTGATAGAACTAATCAGATTGAGATTATTTTGATAATTAAACTCAATACTGTCTCTCAATGCACGGCGATAATCACTCTTTTCGTTTACGAATGCTTTCATATCATCATCTAATGGAGTAAAACCAAATGAAGTAGCTGAATAACTAAGCAAATGTCCTACTTTAGCATCATACCAAGCAGAGAAAGGATAAATTCCGAGAGTTTTTTCCATATCCCAATTAGTATATTGAACTAATTCCACCTCTTCTATTTCTTTTCCGATAGTATGAAGAGAGCGGACAATACCTTTATCAGGATAGCCGGCAGCTTCTCTATTCTTCTTTGAATTAATTTTGCTTGAAGACTTAGGAAATAATTCTTCTGCTTGGAAAGTATAACCGCAAGGAATTTTCATGACGTTGATATTCGCTAATTCATCATCGCTCAGGAGCAATACTTCTAAGCTATCTAAATATTTACTATCTATTTCCGGCATAATAATTCTAATATCACCTTTGGGAATTACTGGCGAAGGCAGTGGTTTCTCTACTTCCTGATTCGGCTTAGGCGATGCTTGAGCTAAGTCAGGAGTTTCCTGTTTTGGCTCATTAGTATTTGGAGTTTCGTTATTTGTTACTTGATCATTGTTTGCTGATGTTTCGCTATTATTTTGTATTCCTGAATTTGGAGTATTATTATCTGCTGTATTATTTAATTCATCTTCATTATTATCTTGAGCAATAATTTTATTCATTGATGAATTTGCTTTTTGGGCAATATTATTGCTCGAGCTTATTGCAGAATTTATCGGATTAGCAATTGCATCTTGTACATTTTCGACAGCTGATTTGATTGATTCTACTTTCGCAATAGTTGGGATAGTAGTCTCATTTGAATTATTCAACAGCATAAATATCGTTATAATGGCAGTAATTGCCGAACTTACTATAGTCATTTTTATTATTCCTCTATTTTTCGGTTTATTTGGAATATCGCCTTTGTCCGCATCGCTGATGAAGTTCCGGATTTCTTCATTCGAGAATGGGAATTCTGGCGTGTTTTGTTGTTTAGCGTCGTTCAAAATTTTATCTATATTTTTCATATCGACCTCAACTTTAATTCATTTGGGATAGAGAATTGATCTTGAATTTGGGGATTCATAATCTCTTTAAGTGTGTTTTTAGCTCTATATAATCTTTGGCGGAATGCCTCAAGCGAGATGCCCTGCACCTCTGACGCTTCTTGATGGGAGAAACCCATAATTTCGCTTAGGATAATGGCTTCTCGTTGCTCG
>CAZIIZ010000074.1:0-8909 GCA_964539225.1 uncultured Hyphomicrobiales bacterium
CGGTGGCGATATTGGGATTTATTAAAACGGTTTCGATGTTTTCTTCTTTCAACGCTTTAAGAGCTTGCGAGCCAGAATAATCAAATTCGCCGGCTTCGCCTATTTTTAGAGCTCCCGAGCCCAAAATTAATACTTTATTTATTTTCCTTTGCATTTTTTCACCATTTCAATAAAGTTTTCAAATAAAAACTCGGTATCAGTCGGTCCGCCTGAAGCTTCAGGGTGGAACTGAGCGGAAAATATCGGTTTCGTTTTATGCTTAATGCCTTCGTTAGAATTATCATTTAAATTGATGAAATAGGGTTCCCAATTATCCGATAAAGTTGAGCTATCAACCGCGAAACCGTGATTTTGCGATGTGATATAAGCTTTATTTGTTCCAACTTCCAAAACCGGTTGATTAAAACCCCTATGTCCATATTTCAATTTAAATGTTTGAGCTCCGTCGGCTAAAGCTAAAAGCTGGTTTCCAAGGCAAATGCCAAAAATCGGAATATCTTGGGTTAGAGCTTTTGCTATATGCTTAATCGTTGGAATGCATTGAGTTGGGTCGCCGGGACCATTTGAGAGAAAAAGTCCGTCGTATTCCTCGTTAGTGAAATCGTAATCCCAAGGAACGCGAATAACCGTTGTATTTAATTTTAGTAAATTGAATACAGATGGTCAGTATAATTTGCAAGTAAAATATGGGAATTCAGTCCTATATAATAATCAAGTGCAGTTCAATGCTAATGGCACAATAAAAAGTCCTATGCAAATCGAATTTAATGCGTTTGATTTGAATAGAGCGATTGCGAAAGCTGCACCGAATGATATAGTATTTGATACTACTAAACCTCAAAATTTTGTGATTGAATTGTCGAATTATGATAATTCAAATCTCGGATTAACGAACTATGCGATTACTACTAGTTTGACTGCAAAAGATGAGAAAAGAGAAATCATGTTCAATGCAGATGGTTCTTTGAAATCTCCGGAAAAAATAATTGTGGATAGTTATTATTTGAATAAAGCATTGGTATCGAATGGTTTTGATACTAAATCACCGAAAAATATCAATATTTCTTTAAGGAATACATTTACTAATCAAGTATTGAGTATTACCAATATGCCTTCAAATATTGTGCTTAATGGGCAGGATGGTATTGCGACTAAAACTATTTTGGGAGAAGTAATAGTTACTTCCGATACATCTCGTGGTTTCCTTGGCGAACTTAGAGAAATAAGATTTTGGAATGGGACTCCAAATAATACAAGTGCAATTGCGGCACAAGAACCTACTCCGATGACTTTATTTATTCAAGGTGCTCAGGCGATAAAAGCTACGGATCTAAATGCTGGCAATAACGTCAATCTTCATAGCACTTATTCATTTAATGGCGGTAGCTTTGTTATGAATGGTTGGTATCGTTCTTCAGGTATGAATCCAAGCTCTAATGCAGTTGCTCGATTTTATGGAAGTCCAATAAAATATTTACCAACAGAAATTTATATTAAATTAGTAGAACCGATATTTAAACAAAAAATAGCCAACATGGCTACTGACGTTAGAATTCGCTGGGTTGGATTTAATTATGATGGTGATGGTTATTTGTCGGGTACAACTACGAAAGCACCTTCTCTTGAATTCTCACTTCGTGGTGGCGGTGGACAATTAGTTCAGCCTTATCAATATGTTGGTTGTGATTTCTGGAAAGGTAATGTTAAAGATGCAATTACTTTCCCTACTAATGACACTAAATATAGATTTAACGGAACAGGAACAGATGTGATTTACGCATTAAAATTAGATGCGACTATAGCTGATCCGGATCAGAATGACGATGGCACTATGAAGCAAGGTCCACTATCAGCATCACTAACGAATGCTCGATTCAGATTAACAAGCCAATATTCCTTTTTTGGTCAGACAAATACTTTACTCACTGAAGGAGAACTATTCTCAATTACTCCAGCAAGTAATTTCACGGTCAGAGCAATTCTCGAAGGTCATCACGATGGAACCGGTGTTGGAAAAACAATGACTAATATCGGAAGTACTTACGCAAATGGCGGAGTTAGAATCAAACTATTTGGAAATAACGGTATTGGAAATTTGGTCGCTACTCAAGAATCATCTTTAGGTTATGATGGTTTGGATCCGACTCAAAAGAATACTGGTACTAATAGATTTGCTAATATCAATTATATCTTTACTGATTTAACTGATGGTGAATACTGGGTGCTTGTGGAGCAGATGAATCATTTACCGATTATGTCTCGTTTCCCTTCAACTTTTAAATTTACCGGCGATGATAGAGCTACTTGGCGAATTGAATCTGGATGGGATTTTACATCTTGGAATGGAGTCGATGATAATGTATTAGCGAATTCATTGACTGATCCGACACCTACCGGGCTTTATTCTGCATACGGTTATGCTAAAAACACTACTACTAATGTTAATTATTCAGTTACTGGATTAGTATATAATGACGGTAGAGCCGGTGCTAATAGTAAACAATTAGCTGCAATGGTAGGCGGCGATGTGAATCAAGATTGGCAGATCAATGCTGCCGATAGAGTAAAAGTTAGATTAGATGATGGTACTGGATTAGTGCAGTCTGACGTAACCGGAGATGGATATGTGAATGCTGATGACCGTACTATAACTGACAGAAATTTCGGTCGCGTGGCTTCGGTATATAATGTAACCTTCCCAGCTACAGCGAAGATTAATACTAATTCAAATATTGATCTTAATTCTAAAATTGATCCTATGAATTATATTTGCGAAGACGATACACTACTTTCAAAATTCTTTGTTAAAAATGCAAAAACATCTGAAAATCTGAAATATGTGCTAAATAATAAATCTGATGCAATTCAAGCAAGTTTGAATTATGATGTAATGGCTGAAGCAAATTTAAAAGATAACAAAATCGAATTACGCTTTTATATTCAAAATAAGGGCGGAGAATTTGGACTAGCGAACTGTACATTCCCTGTTAAATATAATAGTTCTGTACTCGAATATGCTGGTTTAGCTGGTAAGGACAGTGTGATGTTCAGCAAAGATACAACTGTTGGCTATGCAGTACTTCGATCCGCACCGGCGGCTGGAGCTATTAATCCTTTGCCCGAAGTAAGAACTATTGAGATTGATTATGATGCTTTCGCTAATTTAGGCGGTAAAAATGTACCTTTTACAAAGACATACATTGGCTCATTATTCTTTAATCTCAAAACAAAAAATGGTGCAGTTTCATTTAATTGGCATGATAGCAAATCTGTTCATACAACTGATAAGAGATTAGTAACTTCAAATGGTAATTTTATCGCTATTAATCCAATTGTGTTATATTCGGCTGCATTAATTAGTCCAAATGGAGGAGAAAAATTAAGTCAAAGCAGGAAGCAAAATGTGAATTGGAATACCAATGGCGATGCTTTAGTATTCGTGGAATTCTCAGCTGATAGAGGAATCACTTGGGAAAAAATTAATTCCACTGCCGTAAATATTAATACTAAAGGTCTCGTTTGGACTACACCTAATTATAGTTCTTCAAATTGCTTGATGAAAATTGTTGATTCCGAAACAGGATACGAAATTGATAGAAGTGATTCGGTATTCTCTATCGCTCAACCTTTTGCACAAATTATTAGACCTGCTTCAGGCGATCCAGTATATATAGGTGGGAAAAGTGATTTTATACGTTGGACAGCTCAAGGAATTGACAAAATTAGATTTGAATTCTCTTCTGACGGTGGATCTACTTGGAGTACCGTCGGCACTACAATTAATGCTACTGAAATCTCTTCAGGATGGCAGTTGCCAAAAGTAACTACTAAAACAGCAGTTATTAGAATGACTGATGTCGAATCCGGTACTGAAATCGCTCGTAGTGCATTTTTCAAAATATTGAACGGAAACTTTACTTTTAAATCTCCAGCAGCTAAAGAGAAATTATTGTCTAATAAAGACACACGTGTTCGTTGGAGTTTCTCAAATATTGATGAATTTGATATGCAATTAAGCATAAATGGTGGATATAGTTGGTCGTTGATTAAATCAAATATTGCAGCCAATACTAGTTATCAGAATTGGACAATTCCTATCATTAATTTCGTAATATACATACTTAGAGCTATATAGAATGCTGATTCTTAAATGGAATTCGCGAGATTCGCATTATCTGCACTTATTTCTAATTCTTCGGTTGAAGATGATTTGCCGGCTGGGATTGAATTCTCGAATATTTCTCCTAATCCTGCCAATAGTCTAATTCAATTAAATATTACCAATAGCTTTGATATCAATGCAAAAGTAGAGATTATGAACTATTCAGGTGAATTGATTAAAGCACTTGGATTTGTTAATCTAAATTCCGGTGAGAATCATTATACTGCTGATGTTTCTGAGTTGATTAATGGGAAGTATTTATTGATATTCAAATCTGATAAATTTACTCTAACACGAGAATTAATCATTAACAGATAGAATATAGTTGATTTCTTATTGAGTGGGAGGCGTGGTCATTTTAGATTACGCTTCCCGCTTTGTTTCTATCCATTATTCACATCTTTAATATTGCGACTGACTTGTGCATTTGCTCATCCAACGTATAAGTTGTTAAGCACATTCTTTTCAGTAAAAAAGGCATCTCTACGAATAATTTCAGTAGAGATGCCTTTTTAAGTTTACAGGTGAGTTGAAAGTGAATCAATTTCTATATTGTTATGAGAACGTAGCGAAGAAATCGTTCATACGATTCAGCATAGCTAATTTAATGCGGTCGTAACTCTACACACTTCAATATATTCTTCAATTCGTTCAAAATAACAATATCCTCAATTATACATTTTCAATAGACTGCTAAGGTGTCTCGCACCTAAGTAAATAATATTTTTATTTGAATTTATAAGCTAAACTTAATACAAAATGTCTATCATTAGCAGGAAGCGGAGCACTTACATCATAATAAGCTTGAATCAAAGTGTAATTTGCATTTGTTATATTATATCCAGTTAGTTTTATATCAAAATTTTTCAATAGATTTGGAACTAAAACACTAAGATTTAGCATAACTAATGGATCGTATTTTTGAGTTGCTAAAGGAACAGTTGAGACATCGGTAGCAGCCCAAGCAGCTTCAGCATAAGCTTGGGTAATACCTGTTCTTTCGCCCAAAAAGGTTAAACTCGGAGCTATACTCATAAATCCTAAACTATAATACATTCCACCATTAATTTTAATACCGGGGAAACCTAAGAATGATTCATCATCAGCTGATTTCAAAATTGCACTTGTATTACCTGTTGGACGTGCATAAGCGAAGTTCAAATAACCACCAATTGTTTCATAAACAATCTTTAATTCTCCCTCTAATCCCATTGTATGAATCTCACCATAGTTGGTATAGGAATCTGTTTTACCTAGATAGCTTAATGGCTCATCAATTGAAATATAGAAAGCATTTAATTTCGTAGCAATATTTGGATTGATTTTGTAACCAACTTCAAATTCATACGAATTTGCTGTTTCTGGTTTAGGCATTGAGCTTGGGAATGTTAATGAACGAGAGTATGTTTGATATGGAGTAGGCACTCGGAATGAGCGACCATATAATAATTTAAAATTTAAGTGTTCAAAATTATAAACAAACCCAAGACGTGGTGCTACAGCATCTCCGAAACTTGTATTTTCATAGCGAAGTCCAAGAATCATACTGAAATCTGAAATTTTCTGTTCATATTGAGCAAAGGCATATTTAGAATCCGTATGAGTGGAATATGCAGTATCTGCTGGATTGGAAGATAATTGTAAACCGGGGCGACCGTCCATACTCGGAGCATAAAGTTCATCTCTTAAATATCCAAAACCAAACATAATATTTCCGAATATAGTAGCTGAAATTTCGCCTTTTACTCTATACATATCCGTGAAAGCATTGCGATACATACCACCATCAGTTACAATCGGATTAATTCTATTGCCAATCATCGTAGAAGTTGTATATTCAAAGCTTGGTGTAATAATCAAATCATCAGATACTTTATGTGTGTAAATAGCGTTAGCACCAGTTACTGTGAAATCGTAATCTGCTAAATATTTGCCATTAACCTTAGGTCTGATAAACCAATTATTCTGAGCAGAGTATTTGAATGAATTCCGCACAAATCCGACTTTTAAGTCTTTGTATTTAGCGTTGACGAATATGTAATACGGATTACGATAAGCATTGTCCTCATCCATTTTTAGGGTTTCCAAAGATTTGTCAGTATAGAAACCTGGACTGCGAACAATATACGCTTTATTTTCTTTGTTGGACATAGTCGTCATTCCTCCGCCAACATGAGCAGAAATATCTAAGTCATTTGCATTATATCCAACGCTGACACTACCCATGCGAGTAAATACATCATCACCCATTAAACCTAAATCAGCTTGAGCTTTCACTCCTTGCAAATCAGCTCCATCGCTAGTAACAATATTAATTACTGCAACTTCGGCAAAACCACCGTATAAAACGCTTCCAGGACCACGGATTACTTCGACTTTCTCGACAGAATTTATTGGAAGATTTCCAATAAAATTATTATTTCCATAAGCTTGGTCATTTACTGGGATATTATTGACCATTAATAATGCTTTGCCTTCGTGAGCCCAAGTGCCACGAAAATACATTCCGGCTATCGAACCCACATCGAGTCCGAATTCAAATCCGGGTATCATTCTAAGCACGTCGGCTATATCTCTGGCACCAAATAATTCAATTTGCTTACGCGGAATAACAGTAACAATTGACGGAGCTTCTTCTTGTTTTTGTGCAGTTTTAGAAGCTACTTCTACGTCCATATTCATTAGTTCTTCTAATGACATATTAAGTAGTTGTTCAGTATCAGCTTCAGTTGCTTTTACAGTTCCGAACCCAATAGAAGTAATGAAACTAAGTAAAACTGCTTTACGCAATATAGTCTTCAAATTTTTCATAACACACCCCCATAATGACTAATTCTAAAAACCAACTATTTAATATCACTTTTTGTTAAACGTCAATATACATAGTTTATTTTTAAAATTACAATAAAAGAAAATATATTAGTCAATATTAATAGATAAATTATTCGTATTGTCATATTATGATAAAACAAATATCGTATAAAAGTTATATTACAAAATCAAATCTACCGGATGCGGACTAAGCAAAGCAAGCGAATATTTTAATTAGCTAGATACTGTGCTATATGGTCAAGTAATAATCATTAAATTATTCATCAAAATTCCGTAAATTGCATCCTTAAATATTAACTATTGACTGATTAAAAATAATGCAAGATGAAATTCCTGAAGGCTATATTGAGAAAGAATATCATTTCGATATTCCGTCCAAACAAAAGCCAGTTAGAATAGATGTTTTTTTGACAAATTTGATAGAACGAGTAACCCGCAATCGAATTCAGAATGCAATTGACCGAGGTTTCGTAACCGTTAATAATTTAGTGGTTAAGGCAAGCAGAAAATTGAAGCCCGGCGATGTCGTGGTGTGCAAATTAATTAAGCCGCCTCCGATTCAATTAATTCCTCAAGATCTGAATATTCCAGTGCTTTTCGAAGATCCATACTTATTGATTGTAAATAAACCTGCCGGAATGGTGTCGCATCCAGGCTTTGGCAATCGTGATAAGACTCTGATAAATGCAGTATTATGGCATCTCGGCGTTCGTGAGAATATTGTAGTGGAAGCTGCCGACGAAGAAGATGAAGATTTAGATGCTATCGACGAAGGAGTAATTTTCGCTTCAGATGCAGTACGTCCGGGCATTGTGCATAGATTAGACAAAGACACTACGGGGCTATTAGTTGTGTCGAAAGAAACCGAGATACTCACTAAACTTCAAAGAATGTTCGCTGCTCGTACAGTTAAGCGAGAATATCTAGCATTAGTTTGGGGAAATGTAAAGCAAGATTCAGGCACAATTACCGGCAATATAGATCGCTCAACTCGTAATAGGAAAAAGTTCGAAGTTACTACCAAAGGCGGGAAAGTGTCTATAACTAATTTCGAAGTTATCGAAAGATTTGAATACCTTACTTTAATTCGATTAAGATTGCAAACCGGAAGAACGCATCAAATCCGTGTGCATTGTTCGCATAATAAGTATCCACTGTTTGGCGATCAATTATACGGAGGTGAGACAGTTGTTTATGGTGGGCATTCTCCGAGACGACGCAGATTCTACGAAAAGCTATTGAGCCAAATTGACAGACAAATGCTTCACGCCCGTACTTTAGGATTCGAGCATCCAGTTTCTGGTGAGTTCATCTCATTTGAATCCGAATTGCCAGAAGATATGACGAGCATTCTCGAGCAAATCAGAGAATTTGAAAAGAATTTTATTTAAGTAAACTTCGAATTCAGCGTAACGAATCTAAAAACCTTCCGAAGGACTAAGAAGCCTTCGGAAGGTTTTTGTTAATGCCGCTGAGGATTCCTTTCACAGATGTGCTACACTTGCCAGGTGTGGAACATCTCGCTTCTTGTAATTGATTTCAATTATACTTTGGATGTTTCGATATACTTCTTTAAATTAGCGTGCGTATAAATTCTACCGCCTTTGAATATAAAATATTGGCAGTAATTTCTATAAGTTAGCTTGAATAATTATGACAAACAAAGCTATTACAAATATATTATTAAGGATTCCTATGAGAAAAATTTATGTTTTATTGCTCTTAATCTTCTGCACAGCATTTCAGCTGAATGCCCAGTGGACGCAGACCAATGGTCCGTATGGTGAAATGGTTAATTGTCTTGTCGTCAGTGGCAACAATATATTTGCAGGAACAAATGATGGTGTCTATCTTTCTACTAATAACGGTACAAGCTGGACGCAAACAGGTTTAACGGAAACAGATGTCAATAGTC
>CAZIIZ010000075.1:0-8872 GCA_964539225.1 uncultured Hyphomicrobiales bacterium
GAATACAAATCTACGGCTTTTCAGCGACATATCCTAATCTTATTTGCAATTTATTAAGTGATTGTTAAATTACTTTGCTCGAAATATTAAAATAAACACCGTATTTAATTACAAATCAAGTAATTACGAATTATCCACCAGCTATCATAGAATTCAATATTTCTTCACTTAATATATCAATACATTGATTTACGGCTTCATCTCGAGAGGCAGGAGCCGATGCTATCTGGAATATTTGATTAATATTCAGGTTTGCATTCTGGGATATCACCCTTTTCTTGACATTATCATAGAATTCCATTGATACCGACACCGTAATTTTACGTTCTTTTTCCAATTGTGAGGCTAATCCTGTGCTTGATGTCTCTTCTCTTATACTATTAATAGTAATTGTCAACCGCGAATCAGCTAATTTCTCCTCAAACAACAACGAATTATCATTCCTTATCTTCTCTATTACTTTATTATACAGTGTTTCTTTGTACTTTGGATTGCCATAGCCGCTATTATCCACAATTGATTTCACCTGAACTGTTTTAATATGTTCCGGTAAAGAGCCGCCTCGAAAGGAGTAGCAAGCCGTGAGGCTAATCATAATCAGAAAGAATAAATATTTCATACAATTACTTATATATAGTTATTACTGTAAATCTATCATATCTTTGATAGTGGTATTGTCTAAGATTTTACTGATTTTATTTTGTATCGCTAGAAATGGTAATTTCATCGAGCAATTATCTGTTCTGCTGCATGAACCATTAGTATGCTCCAAACAATCAACAATGTGAAGTCGTTCTTTATTCTCGACCGCTAAGATTATATCGGATACTGTCAACTCCTCAGGCAGTCTAATTAATTCATAACCGCCGCCTTTGCCTTTTTTAGAGTTTATTATTGATTTGTTTTTTAGCAATTGCAAAGTCTTGGCTAAAAACTCAAAGTCAATGTTCAGATCGGTAGCTATCTCTTTAGCGGTTAATCTGGTTTCACTATTCGTTGCTATGTATTGTACAGCCAAAATAGCATATTCTACTTTTTTTGATATTTTTAGCATTTTTACTTCAATTTATTTGTATTTATTAGGATATTTGAGACGATGTTATAATCAGACTATTGTTATCTGATTATAAATTGCATATTTTGAGAAGGACTGAACCATTGATTAAGCAGATTGAATTGATTAAGATGATGAAGAGAGGAAAATATTCTTAAATTCTGATAAATCAAAGCTCAGACATTTCAATCTTGAACCTTAGTAGTAATATTATGAACACTTTAATTTTAACCTTATTTAGAATACATGAAGAATCAGGGTAGTAAACAGTGTTTGATAGCACTTTCTACTAAAGTTTAAGTCTAAGACTTCCTCCTTCTCTTAATCAGCTTAATCTATGGTTCAGACATTTCAATCTTGAACCTTAGTAGAAATATTATGAACACTTCAATTTATCCTAATTACTACCTTATTTTGAATACAAGAAGAATATAGTTAGAAAGCAGCGTTTGATAGCACGTTCTACTAAAGTTTAAGTCTAAGACTTCCTCCTTCTCTTAATCATCTTAATCACAATAGTCAGCTTAATCAATGGTTCAGACAATCTTTATCACAGTTCCACCATTTTCCTCTTGATTTTCCGACTAACATTCCTTAATTTGCGAATTAATATTAATCAAACTGTTTATTATTTTTATGGAAAAGAAAAAAATGAAAAAATTGCTAATTTTAACGATGATATTGTTGTTCAGTATTCCCGCCTATTCGGGTTGCTGGAAATTAGATCGTCACCGAACACTTTTTACCGGAGGACTCGAAGACGGTACTTGGGGCGGGACTGCTGCTTATGGAGATAGTATTTTGTATTATTTAGATACTCCTGTTTTAAGGGACACTATTCACGGGAATGTTTTTACCGGTGCTTTATTTTTTCGTACTACCGATGCCGCCAAAACCTTTGATTTATTTGCTGGATATACAGGAGAAAATACTCAATATTATGCGGATTCTATTGCCGATGGAGCTAGTGGTTATAGGCTGACCTACATGCGTAAAATTGTACTTAATGATGCCAGTAATATTTATGTAGCAGGCAAGTCAGAAATAATATTCCATTCCGACAATGCCGGAAAGACTTGGGATGTAAGACGAGTATTGCCCAAACGTCCTGAAGAAGGTGTTGGTATAAATTGGCGAGATTTGAATGATTTTGATACTGATCCAAGCGGTTTGGGAGTCTTCTGTTTTGACCGTAGTTGGGTTCCCAAAGGTAATGAGCATATTCGGGATTCTATAGCTTTAACGACGGATGGTTGGAAAACATCAAAATGGGTTAATGTTTCCAAGCCGGATACATCGGTTTACTTAGTTAGAGTATGTATTCCTGATTCTAATACAATATTTATGACTGGAACTAGACATGATGGTCTCGGTACTCCAATTGTTCTAAAATCATCAGATAGGGGACTTACTTGGACTTATAAGGTGTTTAATGATATTTCTGCCGGATATTTAACGGGTATTGATTTTATCAATAAGGATACAGGTTGGGTTGCCGGCTATGATCAAATCGGAACTATTTATTATTGTGTTATTTATAAGACAATAGACGGTGGTAAGACTTGGGAGCGTCAAATGTATGAGAATACTAATAGTTTCCGTGGTATTCAAAAGATACAATTTGCCAATGACAGTGTAGGTTTTGCTTTAGCTGAATGCGGTGGTTTTGCCGAGTCCGGCTATAAATCCGACATAGTAGCTTTCAGGACAAAAGACGGCGGTAAGAATTGGACAAGAATTTATCAAGATACTTTAGGGTATAAATATAATTCTGCTTTTGATTTAGCGGTTGGTTCTCCAACGAATGCCTATATAATAGTGGGTTGGTATTTATTCAAATACGATGACAATTGCGAGAGTGCGGGAGCTGAAGAGCATTTGCCTCCGATGCCGGAAGAATTGAACTCGTATCCTAATCCTATAGGTTCAAATCGTAGTGGTAATTTGGAATTAGGCAATACTTACGGTGAAAATGTTGAAGGAGTGTATCTGTATGATAGTCGTGGCATGGATGCTTCAGATCATATTTCATATACAATGACTTCGAATGGAGAATTGAATTTCAAATTAGCTTCTGAATTAGCAAGCGGAACTTATATCGTAACAGTACAATTCGGTATTAATCGAGTGAAGTATTGTAAGATAATTGTGGAATAGTATTTCCGTCCAAAGCTTCCGAAGGGCTAAGAAGCCTTCTGAAGCTGAAGATTCTGTACTACCTTCCGAAGGTTTGTAAGTTCGTCAGATTGAACTGATTTAAAAAAGATAATATTCTTATAAGCATCTAAAAACCTTAAATCAAAGTTTAGACAATACTTGAAACCTTCGGAAGGACTAAGAAGTCTTCCGAAGGTGAAGATGATATAATTTGATTGTCATTCCTGCAAACGAGTCTTCGAGTGCATGCAGGAATCTAAAAAAGTTGCGAGACTAATATACTATAGGAAACAAGGTTCAATGGTAATAGCAAATGCCTCAGATTACTGTATCCGCTCGAAGACTCGCTCCACGGAATGACAACTCAGAGAGATGTGTATAATGGTTAGCTGACAAAGGTAATAAGAAATAACTTATGAGCATTAATTAATTGAATTTTTAAATTATTTTTTGCGAAATTACAGTGCTTGAAGTTGTGAGCAAAATCTTACTTCGAGTTATACTTTTTCAGAGTGCTAATTGATTATTAAAATTGATATGAGGAGTTTACTATTGATTGATCAAGGATATAAAATTGTTGTAATTGGAGTGTCTGCAGGCGGAATGAGTACTCTTCCAAATATTTTCAAATCATTGCCTCAAGATTTTCCTTTGCCTATCGCAGTAGTTCAACATTTGCATCCGATGCAAAACAAATTTTATTTGGATTATTATTCCGCTAATTCTAAATTAAATATTTCGGAAGCATTAGACAAACAGCCGATACTATCCGGAAATATTTATTTTGCACCGCCCGACTACCATCTATTAATAGAAGGCAATTTGCATTTCTCACTATCGACCGACGATAAAGTAAATTACTCGCGTCCTTCAATAGATGTTTTGTTTGAAAGTGCCGCAGAGGCTTTTGAGCATCAGGTGATTGGCGTTTTACTAACTGGTGCGAATAATGATGGTGCAAAGGGTTGTAAATTAATTCGAAGTTACGACGGGAAAGTGATTGTCCAATCTCCTGAAGATGCCGAATTCCCATATATGCCACAATCAGCTATAAATATGACCCAAGTAAATATTATTGCTCCTGCTGCTGATATTACAAAACGCATATTGGATTTGATTGAATATTAAAGTCTGAACCATTGATTAAGCAGATTGAATTGATGAAGATGATTAAGAGAAGAAATATTTCTTAAAATCAAATAAATCACAATTCAGAATATGCCTTAGAGTCCAACATATCGCAGATGTTGCACATCTAACTAACTAAATATCTATTCAAAAGTCTGAACCATTGATTAAGCAGATTGAATTGATGAAGATGATTAAGAGAAGAAATATTTCTTAAAATCAAATAAATCACAATTCAGAATATGCCTTAGAGTCCAACATATCGCAGATGTTGCACATCTAACTAACTAAATATCTATTCAAAAGTCTGAACCATTGATTAAGCAGATTGAATTGATGAAGATGATTATGAGAAAAAAAATTATTAAAATCAAATAAATCACAATTCAGAATATGCCTTAGAGTCCAACATATCGCAGATGTTGCACATCTAACTAACTAAATATCTATTCAAAAGTCTGAACCATTGATTAAGCAGATTGAATTGATGAAGATGATTATGAGAAAAAAAATTATTAAAATCAAATAAATCACAATTCAGAATATGCCTTAGATGGATATTACAACAGACAGTAAAAGGATTAAAAGTCATTATTTAAAATGGAGTCCAGAAAAATTGCATAACCGGAATCGGATAACCGCCCACTAAGAATAATCCGAAATCAGCAGCGAAATTACGATTATAGAATCGTATGCCAGAAGCGATTGCTGTTTTTTTATAGTCGTTTACTTCGCCATTCACGATTTCAATAAATAAATGCGGTCCCTTTTCGGATAATTCTTTGTCAATAGCAAACGACAAACCGAATGCTCCGTCCGGATACGAGAAATTCCACAAATTAGCATCTAATCTATATGAATAGAAATCGCCACCGCTCAACTTATAAAACAAATTAGAACTAATCACGGTAGATCCGAAATCCAATGAAAAGGAACTAAATAGATGGCATACTTCATTGCCCGAACCAAGTTTCGCATAATTAATTCCCGGAGCGATAGCAAAATTACCTAGAGATTCATCAATTTTGTCGTTGAATACAGTAAATTTCGCATTGAGATACCAAGCCTGTCCTGTCATATTTTTAACCGGAACAAATGAGTGCATTCCGCTTATTGACACAAAATCGAATAAACCGAATCCTGCATTTGCAAGCATCAATTCAGTAGCACCTATATAATGATTATTTTTAATTGGATATGCCGTCGGCAGAATCAGACTGCGGCTGTCGTGTCTGTAATATTCGACGAGCGGAGAAATATTTTTGATCTGATCTTCGTATATAGTGGCTTTGCCTAATTCCATTTCGATTTTAATTCCTTCGCCGAATTCTTTGCTGTTCACGAATTCGCTAACTTCTCCGCTGACAACGTCGCCATTAGTCAAAGTAATTACGTATTCTTGCGATACTTTTACTTTTTGAGAAGACAAAACCCCGATTTTCGCAAATAGCAAATTGTTTGAGCTATAAGCTATAAAAACGAAGACAAATAATACAAAATTAGCTGTAAATCCAAGAATTGGATAATGATTAGATTTCATAACTTACTTTCAGATAATGAATTAGCTGCTATAATATAGTATATACGAAAAAAGCCACAATTGCTTGCGACTTCCTCTTATTTTTTGTAGCGGGGGCAGGACTTGAACCTACAACCTTCGGGTTATGAGCCCGACGAGCTACCTATTGCTCCACCCCGCGATCCTTATTTTCAGAACTCAAATATACGACAAATATTTCACATTTCCAAATATTTACGTAATTATTATTGAATTATTTATTCTATTGATTTCTATCAGTCGGTAATTCCAAGATAAAGTCGCATCCTTCGCCCAGAATTGATACTAATTTTATATCGCCTTTCAAAGATTCGGCATACCTTTTAGCAATGGATAAACCAAGCCCAGTAGAGTGTTCATCGCCTGTGGGCTGGGGAGTTAATCTTGCAAATTTGCCAAATAATTTCTTTTGGTCTTCATCGCTCAGTCCGGGACCTTCATCTTTAATGGAAATAAATGCTTTGCCGGCATCTGTTTTAAGAGTAACCCAGACGTTTTTATCATAAGGTGAATATTTTAAGGCATTCGAGATTAAGTTATCCAAAATTTGCAAAGTAAATCCAAAATCAGTAAGTACTTTCGGCATATCTTCAGGGGCTGAGTAATGCAGAGTAATCCCTTTTGCTTTTGCTCTTTCTAAATAATTGTCCACACAAGATTTTGCAATGTCTCCAAGAACAACACTTTCGACATTCATCTTTAATTTTCCCTGCTCGATAGCATTAATATCCAAAAGATTGCGAATCAGCTCAAGCATTCGCTCCGAAGTAGTAATTATATCGCCCGCAAATTCGTCAATTTCTTCTTTATTCAAATCTTCGTCTTTAATCACTTTCGCTAACATCGAAATATTATAAATAGGATTTTTCAAATCATGAGCTGCTATTCCGAGAAATTCTGTCTTATCTAAGCTAAGGCGTTCTAATTGTTCGTTTTTTTGAGTGATAATATCTCGATAAAGTTTTAACTGTAGATGAGTATTCACTCTCGATATTAATTCAGGAGCATTGAACGGCTTAGTAATATAATCAACGGCTCCAATTGCAAAACCTTCGACTATGTCTTCAGTCGATATTTTAGCAGTTAGGAAGATAATAGGAATATCTTTGGTTTCGGGGTTCGATTTCAGCTGACGGGCTACTTCGAATCCGTCCATCTCCGGCATCATAATATCCAAGAGAATTAAATCTGGTTTCTTAACTCGAACAGCTTCTAAAGCTCGTTTGCCATCAGAAGCCATTAATAAGCCAATATTCTGACGTATTAAATTAGCTCCCACAGCTTGAATATTATTTGGGTTGTCGTCCACCACTAAAACTAATGGTTTCCGATTAATATTTGTCAAATTATCCATATTTTGCATATTGTTTTTACTCTAAAATGATGCTAATTAAACGATTTTGAGGTTCATTAATTGTAATAATATTTCACAATATTGTAAAACATTTTATTAATATTCGCATATTAATAAAATTCGAAAAAGCTGTACTATAATGATGCTTTCCAAGCATCCTGAATCAATTTGATTTGACTTCGCAAGTAATTATTTACAGCTCTGGAATTATGGAAATAAGTTGATATGTCAGCATCCAAGCGAACAGTTATGGTAATTTACGAATGCCTACTTTGATTTATATACATCTTTTCTGTTATCAATATCCAAGATGCAAATCGGGTTATTCGTATAATCGACTGTATAAAGAATTCTATATACTCCAACTCGTACTCTATAACAATCAAATACCAAAAGTTTCTTAGAATTCTTTGGGTGGGGATCAGACTTTAGACTTTGAATTTTGCCATAAATTTTATCAAAATATTTATCCTCTAAATTCATCATATAAATTCATCAGAAACAATTGAGCAGACTTCTTGATTTCGATTGAGTAGTCTTTAACTGCGTTTTCGGGATTTTCTGAATTCTTCATAGTCCATTCCCGATTCAGTAATTCGTTGTTTGGCTATATTTATATCAATCAAATCATTTGTCAAATCATTTTCAGTTATAAAACGCTCAATTAAATTCAATTGTACTTTCCGGGGCAAAGTACAGATTTTGTCATAAATCAAGCCGGCTACAGAATTAGGATTATCTGAATCCGTCAATTTAACCGCTGTATCCACAGGATAATCAAATGCTGCCATAAATCCTCCGTAATTATATTATTCACAATATTCAACGAATTGCCTCGCCTTTTATTGGTAATTGAATACTTAATATACGTCTTGATGAGTGCCAATATCCACAAGCAAAACAGAAGCGGAGTCGCTGTTTGTAGATTTTTCAATAGAAAATATTATTCTACAATCATATCCACATTTACAAGCATATAGTTCGTACAAATCGCCACTTAATTTGTGTGAATTCAATAGTGGGGCGAATGGATCTTCGGATAATTTATTAATCGCATAATCTATGTTATTCTGCAAGTAAGGATAATTTCTTACAAATCGCTTGTAAGCTCTTTTAAATCGGAGCGATATTATTATAGGATACATAGCTAATCACTAACACTCAGACAATCATGCAATTCTTCAATAGCTTCTTTTGCAGAAATTGGCTTCAAATCGCCATTATCTATTGATTGTCTCACTTCTTGATGGTAATTTGCCGTTTCTTTTCGCCATTCATCTGATAGCCTTTTCTTTACTATTTCGATTAGATTCTCTTGCTCTTCCTGCGGCAATTGCATAACAGTATCTAAAGCATAATCGAATGTTACCATAAATCCTCCGTAATTATATTATTCACAATCTTCAACGAATTGCCTCGCCTTTTATTATTAATTGCATTGATTGAGAATTGAATTAAATACCAACCACATATTTTTCAATATTTATTATCTTAATTCCTTATAAAATCGTATTTTTGTAGATTAGAAATATAAGGAAGTGAAAATATGAATAGTATTGAGAAAATAAATATCAAAAATGAATTTAAAGATGCCTTAGCATATTTTGTATCTAATCTGAGG
>CAZIIZ010000076.1:0-8872 GCA_964539225.1 uncultured Hyphomicrobiales bacterium
TGATACTACTTTAGGTAAAGTGTATTCAATAACGAAATTATCAGCGGTAGCATTACCATCAAAAGTATAAGTTGATAAAGTAGAATTAGGAACTGTATTTGCAGTTCTCATATTAAGACTTAATTTTTGACCGCGTGTGTCGTAATCTTTTAAATAAAGAATAGCACCTTCAGGGAAATCTGTTGTATTCCAAGTAAGATATAATGGGTAGCTTGGTGTATGGAATTTACACCAGTAAGTAATTGATTGCATAGTATCATTGATACTTCTAATGTCTCTTGAATTATAGTCAGGTCTATTATAGTCAGGTAATGCATCTCTGAAACCTTCAGGAGCAATTGTTAAATCAAGTGGATACCAACGAGCATCGAATCCAGTAGTAGTTATTGGCTCTAAATAAGCTCTTTCGCCCATTAAAGTATCGATACCATCAGTAGCTCTTGGTGCAACACCAAATACTAAAGATTTTTTAGTTGTGTTATTAGTATTGTTAATTGTAATTCTAATACCTGTATGAGTTGCAGTGCTACCAGCAGCTAATTCTTCTTGATATAAATCTGGCTCATAAGCAGGTCTTAAAAGAATAAATGTTACTTTTAATTTTACAGGGTTAAAAGAAGCTTCTTTAGATTTGAATGTTAAATATCCTACATAAGTACCTTCCATTTCACCATTAACTGGTGTAAGAAGATCTGGATTACATTTAACTTGTAAAGCAACTCCATCAGTACCAATTTTACTTGGATTTACGATGTCAGTCATAATTCTATCAATATATGGAATATATGCTGGTTGTTCATAAGTAAAATTAAAATCATACATTTTAGCAGAATCCGTACGTACTTGCAACCAAGGTTGATCAGAAGATATTGAAATCTCAGATACTCTTGTACCATTAATTACATTATTAACAAAGAAATTTCTTATACCATAAGTTGTATCGCCGAATCTTTTGTAATCAACGGTAATAGGATCAACGAATGCGTATTCTGAAGAATCGGCTGAAAGTTTTTTAAAAGCTTCTCCAACGATTTCTTGCATTTTAAATTCTATAACCGGTAATTTCTCAGGAATAAATACATTCAAAGCACCTCTACCGATTGATACATTAGGGAAAGTTGTTACTTTGTTTTCTAAGAAATTGTATCCAGATACGTTAAGATATAAAGGTTTACCTACTGAATATGATTCGTTATATTTAACTGAATCACCATCAATAATCACCCAAGAAGATGTTTCGCCGCGTCCTACTGATTTAACTTTCATTTTAATGTAGAACAAAGGCTCAAAAATACTATAACCTCTAGAATTGTAAGTAGTTCTTAGTGGTTTAGAAGAAGTACCAGTAACTCTTAAAGCATAAGAATTAGCAGTAGTAAAGTCTAATAAATTGTCAATTGTATTCGAACGTACGTTGCCAGAATACTCTTTGTAAGTATGGAAAGTATATTGACAATACCCACCAACTGTTTTAGTAGAATCATAATTTTCTACATCATTTTTTCTTACAAATTCTGCAAATTTAGGATCTGGAGTATTTGGATGTACTGATTGAATGCCGATTGGCTCGAAAAATCTAGCATCGTACTTAAATTTAATATCAAAAGAATAGATTTTAGCGTTTTTCAATGTATCCTTAATAAATACAGGCACTAAAACTTCTGATAAATGAGAAGCATCCTTGGATTGAGTCAGTACTAATCTCATGTCAGGATACCAAGCAGCATTAGAACCACCGTCTTCACCAGTCAAGGATAAAACAGGGAACTTTGTAAGCTCCGGTTGTGCATATACTGTTTGTGCGGGCACTCCAACCACTACACCAAGCATTACAACCAAGAACAATCGATAGATATTCTGAAGTAATTTGTTTAACTTCACTGTAACCTCCGAATAATTTAATTAAAAAATCAATTTTTTATTATTATAATTCTATTTATTTCTTTACCTTGTAATACACCGTAATAAATACCGGCTGTATTAATATTAGACACTACTATTTTCGAATCTATTATATTGTCCGATTCAAAACGTAGGACACCTAAACTGTCAAATATTTTTATATTATTAAAGACCTTATTTATATCGAGTACGCCTCCGTCTAAATAATATATCGTATTTTTACTATAATCAATTTCATTGCATTTATTTACAATTGAATCTTGATATTTATACAATTTTGCGATTGCTGGAATTATTTTAAACACGCATTCGCAAGTATCAATTTTCGCATAAACACTAATCTGTGCATTTATATTTGTGTCGCCTATTGATTTAGTATCAATAGAAACCAGATTACCAAAATAAATGATAGATGAACTTTTAACTTTAATTTTAGCTGTATCAGATTTGATTTCTATCAACTCTATCTGATAATCCGAATTTTTTGGTATAATTTTATCAAAGTCGAGTAAATCAATATTACCACTAAATTCCAGCATTATTTCGTTCATTTCGCTATACTGTTTTTCAATGTACAAATCAATTTTTTTGTCAAGCTTTAAATCTAAGCTATCTTTTCTAAATTTTAATTTCAATGTTCTATCTTCTTTATCAACCTTATCTATCACAAATCCTATATCGTTCAGTTCAATTGAATCTCGTGTAAATTCTTTTGTAAAATCAATATAATTCATTTGAATTTCAGTATCAATAGAGCATTTCGCTTTTATTGTTCCCTTGATAGCTGCTAAAGGTTTATTGCCAATTAGCATATTATCAATATTTATTGCCGCTACTTTGAAGTAGCCTCCGGGTGTCGCACTGCCCTGCTTATAGTAACAGTTTTCAGATAAAGTGCCGTAATACAGCATATCTGTAAATTTTATCAAATTAGTATCATATTTTATCTGAAAATTGTAACCATACAAAGAATCGGCACTTGTTACTTCTCCGATATTTACTGATATTATTATTTCTCTTTCTGAATCATCTCCGCAATAATCAAGTGCAGAATTAATTTCGAAATATACTTTGCAAATATCAGCAGATTTCATATTTTGGCTGCTGATAGTAAAGAATACTACCAGCAACCATAATATTTTCAAAGAGCGTTTCACTATTTAATTAATTGCATAGTATTAGAAACACTAACGTTATTGCCAATCAATCTGTAAATATACATTCCTGATTGTACTTTATTGCCTGAATTATCAGTTCCATCCCATAAGATTGGAGTTTTCTGACCGGCATCTACATTACCATTAATCAATGTTTTTACTAAGTTTCCTTCTACATCATATACTGTTAATGTATAGAAACCAGAGTTTTCTACATTAACTGAGATTGAAGTAGATTGAGCAAATGGGTTAGGATAGTTAGCTAACATATTATTAACATCACTATTATTAACTGAAGCTAAAGAGAATTCAACGTCTTTAGCAGCAACGTCATTGTAAGTAATATTAGTTATTTTCACGTTATCTGTGTTTGGTCTGAAAGTTACATAGCAAATAGCTTCGCCAGGATTCGATTTAGTACTTCCGGCTAAAACTAATCTGTTATCATGGAATTGAGTAGTAACGCCATTATTGTCGATAGCGATTACGTTTTCAATTACACCACTAACATCGAATTTCGCAGCAACTGGACCATTAACTGAACCATTTGCAAATACTGGCATAGTACAGTTACCATTGCTCATCATTTCCGGAGTACCGAAAACGACACCTTCAGTATTAGCATCAACTTTACCATATACCGGTACATAATCAATAGTCCAAGGTAATAGAGGAAGACGACCAGCTAAATAATGAAGAATTAAAGCTGCATCATATTCAGTTACTTGGAACATAATTTGTTTTTCATTACCGATATCTTGCAATGGTAAGTCTTGATTGAATTCTTTACTTTTAGTTAAAATTTCAATTTTTTCTTTATCAGTGCCAGTAATTCTGTATATAAATCTTCCATTGTGATTGATATCGCCGTGGAACGCAGCTCTACCTTTGATACTATCTAAAGGTACTCTATTAGCCATAGCAACCATAATTTCTCTAACGTCGCTTACAGTTACGAATCTGTTTTGTTCAGGGACATTCGCATGAATGCCACCAGTTACTCTACTCATATCAGCATCTCCGTCGCCCCATTGATCGACGATAGAATATCTATGAATTGGAGTTAGTACAAATCTCTTATCACTGCCGCCTGTTGGCTGCCAGTTAGTAGTTAATAATGTACTATTGATCATGTTTCTTTTGTTTATTACTGAATCTTTTGTTCTATCATAAGCTAATAGATTCAAGTAATCAGAAGTATTGTGAAGGATACCGGATTCGCCTTTAATACCGATTACAGCATCACTAATTTTCACATTACGTTCTGTAGTAGCTTGTCCAGCAATAGCACCAGCTAAATTATAAGCAAATTCAATTTTACCTTGTGTAGTTTCATCTTTGTAAAATATTACTTGGAAAGTAGCTACTGATGAAGTAACATTTTTATCCATAATATTAAGATTTCTCCACTCAATTATAAATTGATTAGGATTAACATTCGGCACTCTACCAACTAATACTGTACTTACAGCATATTTGTTTGCACCGGCTGGTAAAGCATCGTTGTCTTCTTTAGTTCTATATACGTGGTCGCCCCAGAATGGTGCAATCACATTATCAGCATAAGAGTTTTCTATTGAAAATAAAGCTTTATTATTATCAGCTACCACATTTGGAGGTACGTTGAAAGTAACAAATCCATTTACACAGACGTATAATACGTCGTTAGCTTTATACTTCACACCGTTATAAGTGAAATCAAAAGGTAAAAGTACTTTGGCATAACCATTGTCTTTATCGTTTTGATTTGTTGGCATCATACCAAAACTTTTATAAGATAATGAATCTACTCCGGCATCTCCATATTTCAAAGTTTTATAAGGAACTGTATCTCTTATAGAAACATCATAATCGGCATACACCTGAGCCTTCAACTGCTGTGTGGATGCTACGCCGAAAAACATAGCCGCTCCGACAGCAAAGGAAAGAAGTTTTTTCATAATTGTCTCCAATTTATTTAATTTTTAAATTTCTTTAGTTAAAAATCGACTCCCTCCGAAAAGGGAGTCTTTGTATTACAATTATTATCTAACAACTTTTACTTGGTAAGCTGAAACATCTGTACCAGATATCATTCTTACTGTGTATGTACCGTTAGCTAAATTATTACCGGAGAAGTCTTTACCGTTGAATTCAATATTATGAACACCAGTTGCGAAATCTTCGTTTGTGATTGAGTTTACTAAGTTACCGATTGCATCATAAACTTCGATTTTAACTGTACCATAGCGTTTAACGCCAAATGTAACTGTCGAAGTAGATGTAACTGGGTTAGGACTTACTGATTGAATACCGGTTACAATATCACCGCCATTATCAACTGCACTAGTGCAATCGTAAGATATATTAAATCCTCTAGTTACTACAGTATTTAATACTAATATTGCTGTTGTACCTGCATAATCTAATCTCATTCCATCAATAAATGTACCCTTACCTTCGCGCATATTGATACTAAATAGATTACCATTTGAGCTGGCATCTCTTAAATACCAAGTTGAACCTGCTTGATTCACTGCTGTACCTTTATCTGGAATTAAAGTAGTATCCCAGCTAATCATGATAGGAACATAATTAGATGTACCAGTTCCTTCAACGTTTCCACCTGTTTGGAAGGTAGCTTTGTATTGGAATTCGCACATAGTACTAGCAATAGCTCTTGGTAGAATGTTTCTTAAAATACCAGTTCTTGTAGGAATTGTCCATCTTGCATCAAATATTTTATTATCTGGTACTGGAGGGATTTCGTATTCGCAATATAGAGCATCTAAAGATCCAACGTAATCGCCTGATACTACTTCTGTTTGACCAGGGAATGAATTACCACCATCACCGGTAGTTACTTCAGCTACATTTGCTGGATTTGGAGCAGTTCCCCACTCTAATACTTGAGAGCTGTTATTGCTATTAGCTACTGTAACATAGCTGATAAAGTCTGGTTGTTTAGAGAATCTAAACGATACTTCAATTGTGTCTGAATTGCCATCTAAATCTTTTGATTCGATTCGTACTATAACTCTGCCATTTTCATTAATAGCGTCTGCTTCAGTTAACGGACCTTTTGAAGTTAACAATACAGGAATCATTCCATTTTTATTCAAATTAACTAGATCTGCTCTACTAATGAAAGCTTTATCTAATTTAGTAACAGTGTCTTTTAATACCCAGTTTGTAGAATTTACTGGATAAATAATTTTCAACGATACTATTTCGCTTGAATTAGGTCTTAGTAAATCTTTGTCCATTACATAAACTAATGTTTCAGCAGTATCACCGATTTGGATACAACCTGCATTAACAGCAGTAGTAATATTTGGATTGTGGCTTAATGCTTGAACATTCATTTTGAATGTTTTCACATCAGAAAGCATATCATATTCTTTATTAGTGATAATTACCGGAGCAACCTCTTTAACGGCAACTGAGTGTGTGCCTAAATTATCTTTTACTTCATAGCTGTTATCAAACAAGTTGATATGAGCTATTATACCGTCATTACCAACTACAAAACCATTAGTAGCGTTAATCATAACTAAGTCATTAAGATTATTAGTCATATTTTGTGTTTTCACGCTGAATAAGATTTTATCTGTAGTAGATCTAACGCTATCAGTATATTTTTTGAAGTTAACGCCACCGTCATTCGACACATAAAGTGAAGAATTACGGCCAGTAATATAAACGATATTGTCTTTAGTTGAATTAAATCCATTGTCATTAGCTACTTCATAATAACCAATAGAAGTAAAGTTATTAACGCCTACTGATGGAGCTGTTTGTTTAACCCAATTAGTACCTTTATCGTTTGTACTATAAACTGCTTCATCAGTGATTAATAAAGTTTTAGTAGCATTTACTGTGTAAATGTCGTGAATTGGTCCGTTAAAATTAGTTGTTGGTGTAGTAAATGTAGTACCGAAATCTGCGGTATTAATTACTTTACCATTAGAGCAGCCAAGTGTGAATTCAGTCGCACTATACATTTTAACTTTATTAATATTAGAGCTGTTTGTATAAGTTGGAACTTCTTTTTTGATTTCTTTCCATTTTAAACCACCATTTGTAGTAGTGAAAAGATTACCTTCATCACCGGCTATAACACCATTGTTTTCGTCGAAGAATTCAACAGTATTAAAGTTGTAATGTTTGTATTGTGCAATATTTGTATTTGCAATAGTGTCCCAAGTTGTACCACCGTTAGTAGTTTTAAGGACTAAACCTTTATTACCAACGATAAATCCTACTTGATTGTTATTATTTGCAAAAGCGATATCATTTAATCTAAATGATTGTGCTACTGGAACTTTTACGAAATCCCATTTTGTAGTAGCTGTATCAATTTTCACGATAATACCTTGTTCGCCGATAGCGAATAATTTATCACCAACTGCTTTAATTGCATTCAAGTTAGCTTTGAAAGAAGCTTGTTTGATTTGATCCCATACTGCTACGGTGATATTTTCATCTTGAGTTTTTTCAATATCTGTTACTTTAGGAGTACCATATAATAAACCAGTTACCGGATTGATTTTCAACCAAGCTGGAGTAGTTTTTAAAGCACCTAAGTCCCAGTTACCGGCTTCAGAGAAGCATGGATCTTTAGCTATTTGAGCTCTTGGGTCGTTTTTGTAAATTAATTCAAATCTGTGTGTTTGATCAGCGTTAGGATCATAGATTTTGATAACTTTATTTGTATCAGTTAAAGTTGGATTATAGTCAGTACCTTCAACTGCAGCTGGTAAAGTTGCATCTGAAGTGAATACTGGAGCAACGTTTACATAAACGTCAACTGGAATTACTGTCATTCCACTATGTCCGTCGTTAGCAACTACTGTAAATACAGTATCTAAATTCATTGCTTTATTTGTACCGTAATTAACGCCTAATAATTGTCTTGCTACTGTTCCATCAATTCTTACATTTAATTTACCATCAGTGGTAAAGTTTGTTAAGTATAGATCTTTATCAGCAGAAGAAGCTGAAACGTTATCGGAATTATATTTGTAGTTGTAAATATTTGCCATCCAGCTTGGACGAGTTTGATTATTTTCATCAATACTAGTAGATTGTGAAGGAACGCTTGTTGAAGCTACATTCCAGAAACCGTAAGAAGACTTACCGTATCTGAAGTCCCAACCATCTCTACCAGCCCAGATATCTTCAGCTTCATCATCAGTATTAAAGTCAGCTTGTAATCTTAATTTATCTGTTACAGATGCAATTATTTTACCATCAGCTGTCATAGTACAGAATCCGTTGCTTAAGTTAGTAGGTAAATACATAACTCTAACTTTGTTTGTATCTTGGAAGCTTGGAATAGAATCTAATGGATTATAGTTAACGTCCATATATTGTACTTCAGGATAATTATTGTCGTTATAAGCAATAAATCTTGGAGTACTATCTACTACCATCATTTTGAAATTATAATCTACAGAATAGTTACTTGTATTAAAGATTGTATCTTGTTGCAAATATCTTGCTCTGCGTGCATTTTCGCCTAAGTCATATTTAGGGGCGTTGAAGTATGAAGGATAAATATAGATAAATTTATCTAATACATCTTGGTTGAATTGTAATTTCACTGAATCCATTGTTCTTTTTGACGGAGCATAGTTTTCAGCTTTAACATTTACAAGTTCGCCGCCTGGTACGATATATGGATTCATCGGAGTTCCTCTTAATACCATATAACCGTTTGCACTATCTTTAGTACCTTGACCAGCAGTACGTAATTCATAACGTAACCATTTAGAAACACCAGTATTAGAAGCTAAATTTAAAGTATATCTTAAATTAGCATATAAATTCTC
>CAZIIZ010000077.1:0-8852 GCA_964539225.1 uncultured Hyphomicrobiales bacterium
GATTACTACTTCGTTCTCAGCTACTACTTGTCCAACTTTGGCTGGGATTTCAAGGACCACGCAATTGATAGGAGAATTTAAACCATTTCCATCAGTAGCTACTTTAGGAGCTGCTGCTTTTTGTCTAGGAGCCGGTGCAACGTATTGAGCTTGAGCAACCGGAGCTGAATTTATCATAGTATTTGGGTTATTCTGATTATAATAAGACGGAAGCACATTATTATCATCATCCTCTAGAATTTCTACTTCTACGTCGTATTGTTTTCCATCGACCGAGATTCTTAATTTTTTCATCTCTTTTAGTTTCCTTTAATTTTTAAATTATGTGAATTTAATACGTTTATTCTACCTAATAAAGACCAACCGGCACTATTACCGCGATTTGGGTCTAAAAAACTAATTGTTCTTACTTTTACTTTATATCCTAAAGTCGCCGCCGCAACCGCAGTAATTATTGAAATTAATTCTTTTTCTTTATCTTGCTTCATAGCAAACTATCCTTTTTTTTACAATAAAACCAAATGTTCTGCTAGTTATTTCTACATTTATTATTTAATTACTTGCAGAACTTGATATAATACTTTATTTATTTTTTATTTCAAACCTGATTCGCAAAATTCTATAATATCGAAAATAGAGCAAATATTTAATCAATTAATTCAGCTCAACGAAATTAGATATTTCAGAATACTTGCCTTTACAATTTATTAATTTATCAAGAGCCTAGTAAAACGATACAACTGTTAATAAATATAAGAGATTACCGCTCGACTTTACAAAACAAAAGAGCTTAAAATTAGCATTTTTTTTACTTAAAAAAAAGAACTATTTTTTTTTGATGTTAACAGCAATATAAAACAGTCCTAATAATGCGATAATATATCCGGCACTTTGATAATATTTACTGTGTGTCATTCCGCCAATTATTGGCAATTTAGCTACTAATATGCCAATAGATGAAATTACAATTCCCATTATCCAATATCGTTTTTTATAAAGAAAATTTTTCATTTCTATTATTTCGATAATATTGGAACTAAAGTTACGTATAAAGCCGCAAGAATTGCGGAAGTAATTACTCCGCTAATATTTGCACCTAAAGCATAAGAAAGTATAATGTTGTCCGGGCTAACTTCGTTAACGGATTTCTGGGCTACCTTCGCCGTAGTTGGTACGCAACTTACGCCCGCTATACCAATTACCGGATTATATTTGCCCTTGCTAAAGAAATACATTATATATCCGCCAGCGATGCCGCCAATACCTGACAATAATAATGCGAGAATACCCAATAGCAATAATACTAATACTTTATCGCTTAAGATTGTACTTGCCTCGCAGAGAATACCGAGAGTCAACCCCAAAAAGAAGGTTGCTCCATACAATATAGGACCGCCAATTAAATCAACAAAATGTTTGATTCCAGCTTCTCGCACAGCAACACCAATAAAGAGCGAGAGGAATAAAGGAGCAGCGACCGGGAACAATAAGCATAGAACAGTACAAGTAATTACTGAAAAGGCTAATTTTTCGCCCGGAGAAATTGAAACCACTTTTTTAGGAGCTGGTACTTTAATTGCTCTTAATTCTTTTGGTATCAACAATTTTATCAAATATGGATAGCCACCATAAGTTAATCCTAAGTACAAATACGCCACTACGGTAATCGGAACGAACAAATCTTTCGAGAGCATTAATGAAGTATATAATACCATCGGACCGTCTGCTCCGCCCACCATTGAAATAGAAGCAGCATCATTGTAGCTCAAACCACACGCAACTGCTATCGGAAAAGTAGCGATAGTGCCGAACTCAGCACAAAGTGCTAAAAACATACTAGAAAAAGGACGAGCTAATAAATAGCCTACGTCTAATAATACACCAATTCCCATAAACACTAAGCAAGCAATTAATCCATTACTAAAAGTAAAGGTATATATTGGCTGAATAAAATCAATTTGTAAAATATTCATCAAGGCATGAGTATCGCTAATCATTGGATCAACGAACAAAGTGCCAAGACCTCCGCCTGCCATAAATAGTACGCCTGCATTAACAGCACACATACCTAAACCCATTGGAATCATCAATAACGGCTCAAGTATTTCTTTTTTACCTAAATAGATCAGAAGGAAACCCAAGAAAATCAGTCCGATTCTGCCCCAAGCAATCACAGGATCCTGTGCGAACATAGTGGCAATTCCTTGGAAGATATTAAATATTTGGTCAAAGTTCATTTCTTAATCATCTCCTATTTCTGTTTATTTTCTTTTGAGAAAAGCTTGAGAGAGAAAAATATTGCTTTTATTAGCAATACAACGAACATAGAAATAATAATACCCATTCCGAATACTATTAAAGGTATAGAAACTGCTTTATCCATATTGCTACATTTCCTGTTCTTATGTTTTTATTAATATCTTAATGTTTTTGGAGCGGACATCCAGTGATTGGACATATTCTGAATTCTTCCGGTTTGTCCCCAGCCTTCGCTGGAAGGATTTGGACGGACAAATTGAATTCTTCGTATTTTAACTTTTTGTTGCATTATCGCACACACGGCAGCCAGTATTACCGGAGTGATTTCATCGCTTAAATTTTGGTTAACCGTTTGGGAAAAAGGCTTTGGAGTTAATTGCTTTTTCTTTGGAGCAATCTCATCTTCGTGCTTTCTATAGTAAACCATAGCATACCACCGCAAACCAGCCATTATCAGCACTAATACTATACTGAAAATAATTATTCCAAACATATCATACCTTTATTATTTGAATTAGTGTAAGTAATACTAATTTATTAGTCAACTCAAATACCTTGGTGCTTACATTAACTATATTTACAACTAAAATATGACTAAGGGTCTCTTGACTAATCAAGAGACCCTTAGAAATACTAAATATATTACATAGCGATTAAGCCGTGTTTTTTCTGTGGTCTTAATTCTCTCTTGCTCTTAGATGTTTCTAATGCAATTGATAAATATAGACGTGTTTGCATAGGCTCAATTACTGAATCAATCATACCGACGCTTGCCGCTACGTAAGGATTCAATAAATCATCTTTGTATTTCTGAATCAATTCTGCTCTTTTTGCTTTTGGATCTTCAGCATTTTTGATTTCGTCTCTGTTCAATACCGCAACAGCTCCCTCAGGACCCATTACTGCGATTTCAGCAGTTGGCCAAGCAGCTACGCGATCAGCACCCATCGATTTAGCACACATTGCCAAATAAGCTCCACCATAAGCTTTACGAACTACCATTGTTAATTTAGGAACAGTAGTAGCTGCATAAGCGAATAACATTTTAGAACCATGACGAATAATGCCGCCGAACTCTTGCTCTATACCCGGCATAAAGCCTGGTACGTCCACAAAAGTACAAATAGGTATATTGAAAGCATTACAGAAACGAATGAATCCTGCACCTTTGTCAGAAGAGTTGATATCTAAGATACCGCCCATATAATTTGGTTGGTTAGCTACGATACCTACTACTCTACCGTTCAAGCGAGCAAAGGCAATGATAATTGATTTTGCCCAATTAGCCTGAATTTCAAAGATCGATCCTGGATCGAATACTCTGTCTAAGATACTAAACATATCATAGCTTTCGCGAGAATCGTCAGGCATGATAGAATTCAATGCTTCGTCATTTGCAATTTCTAACTCGAAAGAACCGTGATACGGAGGTTCTTCAGTATTGTTAGAAGGCAAATAGCTTAATAATTTTTTAGTGATTTGCATAGCGTGAGCATCATCATTAGCTACAAAGTGTACGTTACCGCTGTTGCAAGACTGAGCCATAGCTCCGCCTAAATCTTCAGCAGAAATGTCTTCGCCTGTAGCTTCTTTGATTACGTTCGGACCAGCAATAAACATTTTACCTGTACCTTGAACCATAATGATAAAGTCCATCAACGCAGGAGAATAAGCTGCACCGCCGGCACAAGGACCAGCCACGATAGCTATCTGAGGCACTACGCCGGATAGCAATGTATTATGATAGAAAATATCGCCATAACCGCGTAAAGAGTTGATACCCTCTTGGATACGAGCTCCACCCGAATCATTGATAGTTACTAACGGAGCACCATCGCGAAGTGCTTTGCGAGCCATTTCGCATACTTTCCAAGCGTGCATATAACCAACCGAGCCGCCGGAAATTGTGAAGTCTTGAGAAGCGGCATATACTAATCTGCCTTCTACTGCACCCAAAGCAGTAGCAACGCCGTCGGCGTACATCTCATTACCTTTAGAAAAATCACCAAATTGCTTATTCGGTTCAGCAAAAATAAAGAATTCATCATAGAATCCATTATCGAAAAGCATACCAAGACGTTCTCTGGCTGTCGCTTTGCCTAACTTATGTTGACTTTCAATACGCTTATCGCCGCCGCCCTTTAGAGCGGTAGTCTTTTTTTCGCGTAATTCGTTAATTTTTTCTTTTACTGTGCTCATATAATTTCTTTTTACCTTAAATTTATAATTGCTAAAATAAATCTTTGTTTAAAACTTAAATATATTATTTCTAGGACTACTAAATTAAATACATAATACGAATAAAAAAACTAAAATCGGTTTGGATTACTAATATATAATAATAATAATAGTTTAAAATTAATTTATAGATAATATATAAATTAGAATTTATATTTCTAACTTGGGTAATTTCGCAGGAAATAAGTACAATTCAGTATTGCTTTATGAACGATAAATACTTAGCAGAAACTAGTTTAAATTGGAATATTGCTTATTACCACTATTACAGAATTGAGCAATATCTCGCTACATATAGTTTAAATATCAATTTTAAGATAGATAATATGGTATTTCAATGTTAAATATTGTGCCTTCATTGTCGCAACTTTGGAAACTAATACTTCCGTTCTGAAGTGCGATAGCATCTTTTACTATTGAGAGTCCCAATCCGGTGCCGGAAATTGTGCCGACATTAGCAGAACGGTAGAACGGAGTAAACAACAATTCTTTGTCTTTCTCCGGTATGCCTATTCCGTTGTCTTTAATTGTAAAATTTACTTGTTCGTCCAAAAGATTCATTTCGATTTGAACTAATTTCCCATTCGGTGAATATTTAATGGCATTGCCTATTACATTTGTCAGCACGATATGAAGTAATTTCTCATCGACACAAACAATTTTCCCGGGATTAATAATATTTAGCATGAGTTCGCATTTATCTTTGGCGATAAACTGCATTTCTCTGATTAGACTTTCTACCATATTGCTTAAATCAATATTTTCGGGAGTGTATCGTAATTTCCCTCTTTCAGATTTATTTAGCAATAGAATATCATCAAGCATAGAATTAAGTGTAGTAATTGAATTTTTAATCCTATCAAATTGCTTCATTCTATTTTCAGGATTAAGCTTATCGCTATAATCTCGGAGCAGTTCAGTAGATAGCATAATCGATTGCAAAGGAGTGCGATATTCGTGGCTAACCATCGAAATAAATTTACTCTTCAGTTCATTTAATTCTTTTTCTTTTTGTAAAGACTCGGAAATTGCTTGCTCGGCTTTTTTCTGTTCGGTAATATCCATTATAGCACCGACAATACCTTCAAATTGCCCATTATTGCCGAACAAACAAGTACGAAACACCAATAAATAACTTAATTTATTATTTACTTTAAGCACTTCTTCGTAGATTTGCGGTCGTTTCAACACTATCATTTCTTTATCAAATTGATTGTATTTCTGAGCTTTTTCCTGTGGGAATATATCAAAAACAGTTTTACCGATTATTTCTTTAATCGGCACTCCTACACTATCGGAGTAAGCTTTATTGCATAACTTATATTTAAGAGTTTCGCTATCTTTATAATACACAGCATTCGGAATTGTGTCTAAGAGATTGTTCACAAATTGCAACTGATTGTCCATAGCTATTTGACTATTTTTTCTGTCGATAGCCAATGCGATTTGGTCAGAAACTGATTGGAGCAAATTCACATCATTTTCGTCGTACAAATAATAATCGCGATAGCTTTGTACTACGATAGCACCGATTACTTTATTTTTGACTTGTAACGGCACTCCGAGCCATACTTGAGAATAAGTGCCGGTAGTGTCGTCCTTAGCTTTTCTTTCGATTTCATCGAACCTACGAAGCACCGGTTGTTTGCCTTTAATTACCATAGCAGTATATGAATCCGGAGTATCTAAAGGAATGCTCTCGACCGGATCGTCCATTTCATCTACTAAATACGGGAAGCAAATCATTCCTTCTTCGTTGTCTAAAATTGCAATAAAGAAATTAGTGGTGTCGATTATATTGCCTAAGGCTTTGTGTATATAAGCATACAAATCGTCTAAACTATCAGCAGTATTTATCGCTCTCGAAATATCGTATAATGTTTTGGTTACTTTATTATGAGTTACTTCAGTGCTAATATCTCTTGCGATACCTTCGTAAGCATAAATTTTACCATTTTTAGAGCGGATAGGTTGTAAATTAATAGAATGGTATTTCTTCGTGCGTCCGATTTGCTTTAGTACAATTGTAAAATTTTTACTTTCTTCGATTTTGGAATAATTCGTTATAAATTCATTATTCTCAGAATCGTCAGAAAATATCAATTGAATATTTTTATATAGAATATCGGCAACTTTATAACCAGTAGTTCGTTCAAACGAAGGAGATAAATTAGTTAAATATCCATCGGCATTAAAACTAATATATACATCGGTCAGATTTTCGAATAATTTGCGATATTTTTCTTCGCTTTCCTTCAGAGCTAGGCGAGCAATTTTTTGTTCGGTAATATCTTGAATCACTCCGTCGTTAATTGTGCCATGAACTGAATCCTTAACAATAGTAGCATAATCATTTACCCAAATAACCGAGCCGTCAGGTTTGCGAATTTTTATTTCTTCTTTAAATATATCTTCAATAATTTTCTGTCCGAAGAACAAACGGTCGCGCATTTCCGGATTAGCATATAAATCTTTTGCATTAATTTTCATCAATTCTTCAACGCTAGTATAGCCTAAAATCTTAGCTAATGCGGGATTCGCTTCTAAAAATTCACCCGACAAAGTAGTGCGATATATGCCGACAGGAATTTGATTAATCAAGGAGCGGTAGTTCTCTTTGCTTTGGCGAAGAGCTAATTCAGTTTTCTCTCTTTCGGAAATTTGCTCTTGCAAATCCTCGTTTATTCTTTCTAATTCTATATTTCGGAAATTAACTTTTTCTTCTAATTCAATGCGGATTTGGTTAAGTCGATATTCTTCATTAACTATTTCTGTAATATTATTAATATAATGGATCACGCATTCCCGACCGTTAATATCAATCAAACACCCTGAGACAGAACAAATCAATTCTCGATTATCTTTGGTATTAAACTTAGCTGAATAGTCATCAACCGACTGATTAAGCAGCAAAGTCTCATAATATTTTTTCTTAGAGTAAGTATCTTTCCAGAAACTAAATTCGCTACTTGTTTTACCGATTATTTCGTGTATATTCCATCCGAATAACTGGCAGAAGGCTTTATTTACTTCATAAATAGTGTGATTACTTAAATCAACAATCGCAATTGATACCGGTGAATTCGCAAAAATATTCAAAAATTTTCGCTCATCTTCCATCATTCTATTTTCTTTTTTAAATTCTTCACTAATATCGCGAATAATAGTAGCGAAAGCATGATTATGACTACTTGGCAACATAAATGAGTAAGCTTCTATTACTTTTTCCTGTCCGTTTACAGCCTGAATCCTAAATTTTTTCTTAGCATTGAGCCAGCGGTTCTTACCGGTTTCAATAATTTCACGTATATTTATTGTAAATTTAGGTAACACAGCCGAACGTATATCATCTGGCTGAATCAAGCCAAATAGTTCAATTACATCACTTCCAATCGCTTGCTCAATTGTGATATTAGTAATTTTCTCTAATTCTTTATTCCACTCTTTGATCTTCATATCAGAACCGACGAGCATAAATCCCTGCAACATATTTTGCAATATTAATTGATTCAACTCCCTATTAGCTAACAGCTCCGCACATTGTTCTTGGCTAATATTCGGAATTATTTCTTCAATTATCTCTAAAGAAGCAACATCATTATCCGCAGCTTGAACAAAATTTTGTTCAACATTATTCTCGGATTTATTACTCTTGCTATTATTGTCTTGCTGCATCATTACTACTACATTCTTATTCAAAATTTAATCAAAAACTGAAAAAATAAATATACACTATTTATTTTAATTAACCTAATATTTTTCTCTCGTATTAAAATTATATTGTAAAATTATAGCTAGAAAGCCATCTGAACACTCATTTGTATGCCATCACATTAATTAAAATAACAATTCACCCAAGACCATAATACCTTGACGGGATTATGCTATAGAATAATTCTCTCAGAGCAAATAATTGAAAAATTCTACTATAGCTGATGGAGCTAAAAAAGCAGTAATAATAAATCCTGCTAAAGCACCCCAAAAGTGGGCTTCGTGGTTTATCATATCCACAGCTTTACGTCCGGCATAATAGCAATAAGCTAAATACAGCAAAGCAAATACCGGTGCCGGAATCGGGAATGGAATCGGGAATATCATAAGTTTAGCATAAGGGAAAAATATAATATAACTAAAAAGCACTCCGGCAACAGCCCCAGAAGCACCAAGAGATGAATAACCTCGGTGATTACGATGCTTCAATATCGTAGTAACATCAGCTAATACCATACTGAGAATGTATAAAAGCAGAAATTGCAATGAGCCGATGCGGGCTTCTAATGCAAATGCAAAAAAGAAGAAGGAGAACATATTGAAAAACAAATGGAACTTATTGGTATTAAAGCTACAAGATTCAA
>CAZIIZ010000078.1:0-8825 GCA_964539225.1 uncultured Hyphomicrobiales bacterium
GTCGGTGCGGCTCTCGGCAGAGATAGGGCAGAGGATATATCCGACCTAACCGCTCTGAAGCTCGGAGTGCGAGCTTTGGACAAAGGTACTCGCAAATACGACTATCAAGTCGCCGGGGTGGATGGATTTTTCCGTGCATCCGGTTCGGTGGAGCGAAATAGTGCTATACCATATACTAAGCATTACTTGTCCGATAGCGATTTCGTCGTCGGATTAGAGGGCGATAGAGAGTTATTAGAGCAGATTAATTCCGCACTGTGTAATCCGGTTTATCCGCTATTTCTCGGACGCAAAAGTTACGTAGCCGCCAAACCGATAGCTTTGGTGGAAAATGGAATAGTAAAAACGCCACTATACGACGCATTGCGAGATTTCCGCTATCACGCAATAATCGATAAAGAAGAAATTAAGCGAATGAAGTATAAATATTTCGATAATGATAAGCAAGTCAGAAAAAATCGAGATGGAGAAGAAGTAATTTACGAACAGACTATGCTCTTCGATGCCGCTGTTCCGGTCGATGGAGTGGAGGCTATGCTCGAAACTAAACTCCAAGATTTGCCGATTAGCTTCGCCAATAGAAATTATATGCTCCGAGATGTGTCGTTATATCAAGTGAAATATGATATAGAGAAAGAATTGAGCTATATTTTTAAAGACGAAATTATAGACAAACCGGAAAACGGAGGCGAAGATGTACCTGAGTAAAATTGTATTGAACACTCGCAACCGAGGAGTAATGTCGGATATTTCAAATATGTACTCCATGCACCAAACTTTGATTTCTATGCTGCCCGGCTACGATAATTCGCCCAATAGCAAGTATTTATACCGATTGGAGCAGGACGAACGCCGCAATACAGCGATTATCCTAATGCAGAGCGAGATAGAGCCATGCTTCGACAAGCATTTAGAGACCGGATATTTGCAAATCGCACAGAGCAAAGAGTATTCACCAATATTTAATAATGGCGACCAAATGCGTTTTCTGCTCTATGCCAATGCCGTTCGCAAGCGAACTTATGACCCAGAAAAGGATACTAATTGGAATAAAAAATCTGCTGAGATCGTACTCGTGCCGATGTACAAGGAAGATGAAATGGCGGATTGGATGCGAGACAGAGCCGAACGCAACGGATTTGAATTGTGCGGACAACCGAATATGGCGAAGTCCTATCGCAGATTCTCGAAAAAAGGCGAATCCGCTCATTCATCGAATTTATTCGGCGTGCAGTACGAAGGCATTCTGCGAGTAACTAATTCGGAGCAATTTGCCGAAGCCGTGCGTAGCGGTATCGGCAAGGGCAAAGCCTTTGGTTTTGGTTTGCTAAGTGTAGCAAAAATGATATAGAGGCTGTGTCATATTCCGTCATTCTGAACGTAGTGAAGAATCCAGTATCCGGCAACTCCCTGATTTTATGGATGCTTCGCTTCGCTCAGCGTGACGAACTATATTGTTATTTTATACTAATGGGACAGCTTCTTTTGGAGAGGTTCTTTTTAGACTGTGCATTGACAATTAGAAATTATTCCCGACTTTCGTTGGGATGGACCACATACAATCTTGTATGTAGTAAAGCAAGGCCTATATTCCCCACGCACGTGGGGATGAACTGGAGGTGGTGGAAAATTTCCACCAGTTCTACGCATCAAATGCTTAATTAAATTTTGGATGCTTTATGGATTAGCTGATTTTAGAATGATATTATCAAAGGATTATGGTTAGCACAAGTGAATATGAATCATTACAATAGACGTAAAAAATAATCGTCGATACCTTTTTTTGAATTTAATATTGAAGGAGATTTTTTGTTTATTTCATCAAATACAAAATTGTTAATGGAGATTGTATAAATAGTCCGTTAGTGTAACGCTATTCGGAATATAATACTTATCCTATTCTTTCAGATAAAATCTTTTATTTGAAAGTTTGGGAGTTTGTGCTATTTAATTAATAAGATTGTATCAATAATGAAAAATACAAAAAATGAGAGATTACTCTTTAATAGATAAAATCGATAATAAAATACTTATCCGCAACGCATCCCAAAATGATTTCTATGCGACTGAATTCATCACTCGTGAAGCATTTTGGAATTTATATCGCTCCGGTGCAGACGAACACTTAGTGCTGCACAATCTCCGCAAAAGTAATAATTACATTCCCACTCTCGACTTAGTCGCTATTCATAATGGCGAAATTACTGGGCATTGTATCTCAACTCTCGCACACGTAGTTAATGAGAATGATTCATCTGAAGTGCTTTGCTTTGGTCCAATTTCAGTCTCGCCGGAATATCAAAATTTAGGCATCGGCTCAATGCTAATTAATGAATCTATACGCATAGCTAAAGATTTAAAATATCCGGCGATTATACTCTATGGCGATCCAAATTATTACAGTCGCTTTGGTTTCATAAATGCCGAACAATACAGAATCACTACCAAAGACGGTAAGAATTTCGATCCGTTTATGGTTCTCGATCTTAGCGATAACGCACTTACGAACATACAAGGCAGATTTGTCGAGGCTGAAGCATTTTTTACAAATGAAGATGAATTAATCGAATTCGACGCAACATTTCCGATAAAAGTTAAAACTGAACCCAAAATTATCATTAATCTATAGGACTGAAATATGAGAATAGAACAATATGGATATAATGATAAATTAGAAAAATATCGCTCAGAGCAAAAGCTCGAAAATTATGAAATCGGCAGAATTACAGCCGAGCATAAAGAACGTTACACAGTTTTAACTAATCAAGGAGAATTCGATGCTGAAATTACAGGTAATATGCGTTTCGCTGCTCAGAGTCGCGAAGATTTTCCGGCGGTTGGTGACTGGGTCGCCGTGCTAATTTATGACGGCGGACTTGCCATCATCCACAAAATATTGCCTCGATGTTCCGTAATCAAAAGGCAAGCAGTCGGGCAATTCGGCGAAGTGCAGATAATCGCCGCAAATATTGATTATGCTTTGCTTATCCAGGCAGCCGACAGAGACTTCAATATCAATCGCTTAGAGCGATATTTGACTTTGTGCTATTCGTCGAAAGTGAAGCCAATTATTATACTTACGAAAATCGATTTAGCGGATAATCAGAAAATTACTGAAATTATCGAAAGCATAAATCATAGAATAAATAACGTACGGATAATTGCAATCAGTAGCGAAACTCAAGTCGGTTACTCGGCTCTGCGAGATTTGATTGAACCGACGAAAACATATTGCCTGCTTGGTTCGTCGGGCGTTGGCAAATCAACTATGCTGAATAATCTCGTTGGCGAATCCGTGATGAAAACGAGCGAAATAAGTTCCAGCGTTAACAAAGGACGACACACTACGAGCCATAGAGAACTAATAATATTGAGCAATGGCGGACTAATAATAGATAATCCCGGAATGCGAGAAGTCGGAATCACCGACGGCGATAGCGGTTTAGAATCCACTTACGACTATATTTACAATTTAGCTCAAAATTGCAAATATAGCGATTGCTCGCATACGAACGAAGTAGGGTGTGCCGTGCTTGCCGCAATTGAATGCGGCGAACTCGATAGGAATTCATACGCAAATTATCAGAAATTAGAAAAAGAAAAAGCGTATTTTGAATCCTCAGCCGAAGAACGTCGCAAAAAAGAAAAAGATTTCGGCAAGATGGTTAAAAGCATTAAAAAGAGTTTAAAGACGAATAAATGATAAGATAAATGATTTTGGAAGTTCTTTTATTCTATGTGGCAAGCATAAAAGAACTTCCTTTAAATTACTTTACTTATACTCAGTAATTGCAAATTAGAAGTAAATTCGTATTAATCTTGCACGGATTAAAGTATTTCATTATCTTTGTAAATGGTAGTTGATTTAATTAATCAAAAGGAAAATTTATGAGAATCTTTTATTCCTTAATACTGCTTTTTGCACTATTCATTGGCACGGCAAATTGCCAAGATGAAATGATTGTAAATACTAAGTGTCTTCATTGTAGTAGAGGATTGAACGAGTTTTTACGAAAGGTTGATTCAATCGCCGAACTACCCCAATCAGTACAATCTAAACTTAAATCTTATCTTTCAAAATTTATGGGTAGTATGGTCGATAGTACTAGTTATGCAGAAGGTGAAGTGCTAGATTTGGAGTCCTATTGCAAGAAAGTACCTTATGCACGTACAAATTCTAAAAATGGGCTTATTACAAAATATTATTTGCAATTTTTACTAAAGGACAAATCAATAGGCATTGAAAATTATTGCCTTCATGTAGAGCTTGGAGAAGAAGGACAATTGATTTCAATAGATTGGCCACAATCGGGTTATAATGATAAAAGTAAATTTATTTCTCGCAATGATATTAAGGAATTTGCATTAAAATATACTGACTCGGTAGGTTTTAAAGACCAAAAGTGGAAAATTAGATTTAGGCAGTCGGATAAAAATTTATCATGGGATTTTGAATATTTTGTTGAATCTGGGGAGAATTATAGAAGATTTAAAGTATTTTCAATACCTTGGATTTCTTTACAAAATATTGAAATATTAAAGTACACTGAATATATTCATGCAGATACTTTTCAACCATAATTGTAAATATTAACCCTTGATAATTGCTTTAAATCCAAATATAGCAAAATTTTTAAGTTTCGTATTATGAGACAGATACAGATAATGCACTATTCTGGCTTGTTCCACAAATATTTATTTCGACAAACGGCGAGCAGTATTAATATTTCTGACGGTCATTAGTTTATAAAATTTATGTCCGATTAGTTTGTCCAATTGGCTTTTATTATAGTTTTCTCTGCTGACATTCCACACTAATGCACCATCGATATAAATAATTTCAAGATATTCTTTTTTGATTGGTAGCTCCTCAATTATGCTGATTGAATCTATTTCTGGAAATAAATACGCTACATCAGTTTTATGTGATGAATTGTTTTCCCACTCAATCGGAATAGCGTCGGCGATTGCTTTAATCGCTTGATGAGTTTTAACCAATGTCGCCACAGCGAAGCCAAATTCTTTTTCAATATTACTTTCGATTGATTTCGATATTTCGGCTAAACCAAGTTCCGATTCGAATATTACATTACCGGAGTTAATGTAAGTAGAAACGTTCGTGCAACCCATAAGCTCAAAAAGTGCTTTTAGGCTTTTCATTGCAATTCGATTATTATTGCCTACGTTAATTCCGCGGAGAAGTGCAATATATTTCATATTTCATAAACCTTTCTTATCATATTAATGTATTGATGGTATTCCCATTACCGGACAAATTGAATTCATTTTTAAAAAACAAAAGTACTAATTATTTTTAGCAATAACAAAATGATTAATCAAAAATATGAATCTAATTCATTCTAATTATCAATAAATATTCAAGCATTACGTTTCGCTTGTTTTATATATTAATCAAACGAGAAATTATGAAAATATTACTTACTATTTTTCTCCTTTCCTTACTAATAGTCAATGCGTATTCTGCTGAACCAATTTTGCAATCAATCCGAGGCGAAGTAATATCTGCCGAGACTATGCGTGGCTTAGTCGGAGTAACCATTGTCCTGCCGGGAACTAAATTCGGAGCAAAATCCAATTCAAAAGGCGAATTCAAAATTGAAAATATTCCCGTCGGTAGATACAATGTAATTGCCAAAATGATAGGTTATGAAATATATAGCAATGATATTATTCTAAACTCAGGGAAACAACTCTATCTGAAAATCGAACTCAAAGAAAAATATATAGATATCGACTCTGTAGTGGTTACTGCGTCAAAAAATAATTTTGTATCTATCAATGAATCTGCTCTAATTAGTGCCACAGTGTTTTCAATTGACGATGTAAACCGCTACGCAGGCAGTCGTGGCGATCCTGCCAGAATGGTGCAGAATTATGCCGGAGTAATCGGAGCGAATGATAATCGCAACGATATTATTATTCGTGGCGGTTCACCCGTAGAATTGCTTTGGAAATTGGACGGATTAGAAATTCCGAATCCCAATCACTTCGCTACTCAAGGAGCTACAGGCGGTCCTGTGAATGCTATTAATACATTGCTTTTAGACAATAGCGACTTTTTAACCGGAGCATTTCCGGCGAATTATTATGGTAAGTTGAGCGGAGTATTCGATTTGAATACCAGAAAAGGTAATGATGAAAAATATGAATTCCTCGGGCAATTCGGTTTTAATGGATTTGAGCTTGGGGCTGAAGGTCCTATTCAAAAGTCTTCATCATCATTTATCGCTAATTATAGATATTCATTCCTTACGCTTCTGAAAGATATGGGAATGGACTTTGGAGTGTCGGGCGTACCAGAATATCAAGACGGTACGCTGAAATTAGATTTCTCGCTCAATGATAATAATAAATTATCTTTTACCGGACTTTTCGGTATTAGTGATATATTTATCAATGAAAGCGAAGGCGATGAGGCTGCTACCGGAGATTTTGATATTAATAACGGAACGGATATTTATGCTATGGTCGTGAATTGGAAAAATTTAATGAGTGAGCAATCATATTCAGTAATGACAGCCGGAGTTACGTATTCTCAATTCCGAACATCGCTTGATTCGCTTACTTCTACCGCAAAAAATACATTTAATAAATTTCGTTGGTACGAGTCGAATTCCGGCGAAGGATTATTCAGTATTAAATATGATTTCTTCACTCGATTGAGTGCAGCGACTAATATTAATTTGGGCTTGGAATATAAGAATCAATTTTATGATTTGCACGACAAACGCATTGATCCCAATATTCCCGCAGAGCAAATGTTCAACGTAAATGAATCGGGAGCATCAAGTTTATTTGCCGGACATATTACAGATGAATACAAAGGAATCAAAAATATTCAAACTTCATTCGGTGTAGCATCTCAATATTTTATGCTGAACAAAAAATATACAATTGAGCCAAGAATTTCGATGCAATGGAATTTCGCAGAAGGACAATCAGTAAATATTGGTTGGGGCAAGAATCATCAGCTATTGCCTTTGGTAGTTTTGTTGTCCAATACTGATAATGAAAAATTGGATTTTATGCAATCTTTGCATTATATAGTCGGATATTCATGCTTGCTGACGAATGATTTGCAAGTAAAAATTGAAGCATATTATAAGGATTTATCTTCAATTCCAATCGAAACGGACAGCAATAGCACTTGGTCGTTTTTAAATTCAGGAGCTAACTACGGAGCGGTTTCTTACGAATCTAATGCCTTGAAATCAGATGGCAAGGGCAGAACTTATGGGGCTGAATTGTCATTGCTCAAGCACTTTGCGAATAATTATTACCTTACTGCTACCGGTTCGTATATTCGCCAAGAATATTCTGCCGCCGATAAAAAATGGCGATTCGGAGCTTTCGATAATCGTTTTGTTTATAATATACTTTCCGGCTATGATTTGAAAATTAGTAATGATTATTCTATGGAATTTTCATTCAAATATACAAATGCCGGAGGCGGTCCATACACTCCGATAGACTTAGCTAAATCGGAACAAGAAAGCAGAACTAATCTGGACGACGCTCGTGCTTTCGAGCTTCGCAATCCGAATTATTCTCGGTTTGATATCCGCATCGACTTCAGACAAAGCTTCGTTGGCTTCGCATTGACTTCTTACGTCTCGCTTGAAAATGTGTTCGATACTAAAAATGTATTAGACAGAAGCTATAGACCAAACACACAAACCATAAAAGAAAATTATCAGATGGGTAGATTCTTCGTCGGAGGAATTAAAATAGAGTTCTAGAAATAATTCCGGCGGCAGTAATGTTAAATGTAAAAATTGCGAATGTTCATTGTTGTAAAATAATAGAATGTCATAAACGTACACATGTCAGAGCTATACCAAAAGCAGCGTTAAGCGTTGAAGGAAAGAAGCATTATTTAAGCATTACGACAAGACAAAACTAATCATACTATAATCCCTTGAATATTAAATACTAAAGCTGATAAACTATATACCATCAATCTAGAACATATTAAATATGAATATATCATTCCAAAAACTGTTTTTCGCACTAGCCACCGTATTTTTGATTTTTACAATCTTAATTTTGGCTAAATCTATTCTCATTCCATTGTGCTTTGCTTTGCTTATATCTTTTATGCTGTATCCGTCAGTAAAAAAGCTTGAGTCGTGGGGAATGAATAAAATACTCGCTGCTTTTCTATCCATTTCCGCAGTAATTTTAATAATTGCCGGAGGCATTTTCCTTTTCTCTACTCAAATTATCGGACTCTCTAAAGAATTCGCTCATTTTCAGGATAAAATCATTCTTGCTTTTACTGACGTTACTTTATATATCAACAAAAATTTAAACTTCATTCCAGATCTGGGGAAAAATGAACTCTTTGACCGAATCAAGGATTGGCTAAATAAATCTTCGGGTTCATTAGTATCACAAACCTTTAGCGATACTGCGACATTACTTGCCGGAATTGGGGCAGCAATCGTATATACTTTCCTATTCTTGATTTATAGAAAAGGTTTAATAAAAGGATTTAGTGCGTTCGCTCCCGAAGACAAAAGAGAACGAGTTGTGAAAATGTTTAGATCTGTGCAGCAAGTTGGGCAAAAATATTTTTTCGGAATGATTATTCTCATTATAGTTATAGGCTTCGCCAATAGCATCGGGCTTATGATTATCGGCATCGACAATCCATTTCTTTTCGGGTTCTCAGGTGCTGTTTTAGCTATTATACCATACGTAGGAACTATTTTTGGTGCAATTATCCCAATGCTGTATGCTTTTATCTCTAATAATTCTATTTGGATGGCGTTAGAAGTAGCAGTTTTATTTTGGGCTGTTCA
>CAZIIZ010000079.1:0-8616 GCA_964539225.1 uncultured Hyphomicrobiales bacterium
AGTTTTAGATTCCTGCATCCGTTCGAAGACTCACTACGCAGGAATGACAAGTCGGCAGCAATATTAAAGATGTGTATAATGGACAGATCTTTTAGGGTTGTCATTCCTGCAAACGAGTCTTCGAGTGCATGCAGGAATCTATCTTCGAAGCTATACCGGAATCTAAATCTATATTATGTTTCCTTGAAGTTTTAGATTCCTGTATCCGCTCTAAGACTCGCTCCACAGGAATGACAAGAATAGAAATGCACTCGAAGACTCGTTCCGCAGGAATGACGAAATTGCAACTGTATCAATTCTTCACAATTTTGTCTTTAAAGATATAGGGGAAGAATTCCGAGACTATCACTCCGAACATCAGAATAGAAGCTCCAATTGTCTCAAATCCTTTCAGCGGAATGCCCGTATAAAGTACTGCAATAAAAGTAGCAACTACCGGCTCAAGCGAAAATATCAGAGCTGCCTTGACCGGAGTAGTGAATTTCTGCAAAGCTGTGTGGATAAACGTAACTAAGACCGAAGCTAAAATAGCATTAAAAGCCAATGATATTATTAATGCCGGCTGCCAATTCACAACAATATTGCCCGAATCAAATAACAATAAAGCGATAATTGCCATTGGAGCAGCTGCTACGTATTGCAGCACTACCATCTGCGAAGTATCGCCAAAGCTATCTATGTCTCGTGTGAAAACGTCCATATAAGTGATATAAAATGCCCAAAACACTGTTGATAGCAGCGTCATTACGTCGCCAATATTAATATTATCGAAGTCGGGTTTCGTGAATATAATCAATCCGATAGTAGCCACTACTATTCCGGCAATTTGCCATTTTTTAATCGGCTTTCGCTCGACTAACCAATATACAAACGGAATAACTGTAATTACGATTCCGGTGATGAATGATGATTTCGGTACGCTTGTATATTTCAATCCAAAAGTCTGAAGCAAGAATCCTCCGCCGAAAATCGCTCCAAGTATCAAACCATTTTTGACAGTTTTGCGATTTAATGATTTGAGATTTTTGCCAAAGAATACTAATAATATTAGCAAGGCTATTGAAAATCTGATCAATAAATACGCTGACGGCGTGGTGTATTGCAATCCGATTTGCGTAAATATAAAAGTCGCACCCCAAATTAAAGTAACTAATAAAAGGGCTGACTCTGCTATCCAAGACTTCATTGAAGTACCTTATTTAATTTTAAAGATTCGGTAACGACACCGAGATTAATATATTGTGGAAACTGAATTATCGAGATCGGGTAAACATTTTCTTGATTTGGCGAACTTCTTCGCCTGTAAAGAATCCGAACAGTTTCATTATCAGTGCGAATAGAATCAAAGTACAGATTTTGATAGCTATATTCTCGATACTAATTTCAAAGCTTGTGAATTGTTTCGCTATAAAATATGTAGCGAAAGTAGCTCCGAAAATTATTCCTAATCGTCGCCATTCATACTGTAATGGATATACTTTCTGCGACAAATAATACAAAAGTACTGCTGCTATGAAATATCCGATTAGCGTAGTCCAAGCGGCTACTTGATAACCATATATAGGAATAAATATATAATTGGCGGCGATATTAACTGCACCGGCTATCAACAAAGCTACCGGAAAATATTTCGTGTTTTTAGTGATTTGGATGCCGGCAGCAAAGTTATTATAAGCACCGTTAAAATAGTACGCTAATAGCACTACTGGAATAATTCCCATTCCTACGTAATATCGTGGATTGATTATCCTGCCGCCAATTGAAGGCAATTGCACTAAGTCCGACATGAACAGCGAGGCACCGATAAATACAAGTGCGGAAATCAATGTGAAATATGTAAATATTCTGCTGAATAATTGCTTCGCATCCGAATCTTTGTATCGCTCGAGATAGAACGGTTTCCAAGCATATTCGAATAGTGTAACGAACAATTGCATCGGGATACCGAGTCGATAATTTACGGTATAGAGTCCGAGAATTTTATCTCCGCAGAGTTGCGATAATATAATTCTATCGGATACTTGCAGAATAATCTGCGAAAGCGAAGCTGGAAGCGTCGGGAAACCAAATATGAACATTTCCTTTAATAGCCATTTGTCGAACGTTAACTTCAAATTGCGGACTATCGTGGGCAACAGCACAATTATTCCGACCAGATTCGCAATTAATTGAGCCCAAATTACTCCGCTGATACCAGTTTTCAATACAGTAATAAACAGAATATTTAAAGCAAATACTATTACTATAATCATAAACTTTGTATATGCGAATTTCTTGGCTTGGCGAGTCATTCGGAGCATGCCATAAGGGATATACATTATTATATCCGTTAAGGGAATTAAAGCTGATAGGGTAAATAGCGTTACAGCATTTTTAGTAGAATAAAATGTATTCGCTAATTTTGGAGACAAAAGGAGTAATATTATCGTGCTTATTGCTCCGATAATTGTCATAAACAAAAAGCTATGCGAGAATACCTTTTTGTTGTGGGCTACGTCGTCCCTCTGGAAATACCGAAAGAACGATGATTCCATGCCGAAGGAATAAAAGATTACAATTAATGCAAAATATGCGAACACATTATTTACTTCGCCAATTTCAGATTGGCTAATGAAGTTCGTATAAATCGGAGTAAGCATAAAAGTAATGAATCTGCCGAAAACGGTCATCATTCCATAAATTACTGTGTCGCTCGCTAAGCTACGAAGTCTGCTCATATTATTGCCATCAATTCTAAAAAGATTCAAAATTAGCAATACAATAGCACATAAAAAAACAATATTTCTTGATTACTTAATTCCGAGCCTACTTGTTGATTCGGGGAAATAATTGTCTGAACTGTGATTTTGATGATTATGAAGAATTTAATAAATATCTTCAGCGACGTAGTCGCTTACTGTTTGTAGAAAAATTTAGACGAAGGGAAAATAAGCATCGTAGATGCGACCTATCTATACAGAACGCTCCCACGGAGCTATTAGGAAATAACCAATTAATTACTACAAACAGTAAACCACTACGTGGTTTAAGATTGTCTGAACTGTGATTTTGATGATTAGTGTGATTAAGATTGTCTGAACCATTGATTTATCTGATTAGATTGATTAATATGATTTGTAAGAAATATTTTCTTCTCTTTATCATCCTAATCAAATAAATCTGCTTAATCAATGGTTCAGACATTCCTCATAATCTTAAAGCATATATATCTTAAAGAGCGTCTGAACCGCTGATTTATAAAATTTGTGTAATTTTGATGATTTGTAAGAAATATTTTCTTCTCTTTATCATCTTAATCAATTCAATCTGCTTAATCAATGGTTCAGACATTCCTAACTATCCTAAATCATACAAATCATAGTTCAGACTGTATTTTCCTCATCTTATTCTCCTTTTAAAAACTTATAATTGGTTCTGTTTCCATTCTCAGAGATTACGCTAACGAAGTAAACGCCTTGATTTAGAAACGAAACATTTAGATATATATTCTCTTTGTCCGAATCAAAAGAGTTGAACAGCTTCATTAATTCACCTTCGGTATTATAAATCATTATTTCTTTGGCATTCCTTTCTTTTGTAGGAATTGCGAGTTTATTGCCATTCAAGAATAATACAAATATTGCGGAGCTATTTGTTGTATTTTCTATGTCTGATGTAGCACTTTCAATTTTAAATACACCCGGTCTATTATTCACCCCTCTTGACAAATACATTGTCATATCTTCGTTATATCGAGATGGAAAATTGATTCTTTCTTTATTGTATGCATATATTATTTTATTGGTATTCAAATCATAAAATGGTGCACCGGCTTTATCAAAAAATATTTTAGATGAATCAATAAGCAAATTCGTAATAGCATCTTTGTAGAACGAATCCTCCTCTAATACCTTGTAATCAAAATTATAAACTTCCTTTTTACTGGAAATATTAATTATTTTTCCTTTGTTATCTGATGATTTAACAAATATATATTTCGGATATGGGTTTGTACCAATCAAGTTAGAATTAGGAATGTTTAAATGCTCTTTCAAAGTCTCTAAATCAAGAATCTTTACACCGGAAGGAGTTTCTGCGATTAAATACTTGTTATCTTGAGTAATAATTGGAGCATCGGAAAAACTAAGAGAATTTGATCTGAAGTAATATTCCATTTTCCAATCTTCTTTATTATCCCACGAAAAATCTTTCTTTTGAGGATTAAAGGAGATTAAGCAGTAGCCATAGTTGACTTCATTAGGATTAGGCTCACGTAGTGTTTGGAAAAATAAATATACTTTAGTATCAGATATTGGGATGATTTCCTGCAAACTATAAAGATCTAAACTCGTCCCATTATAATCAAAAGTTCCTACTTTCCACTTAATATAAATTGAATCAATTGGCTTTAGAGTAGAGTAATCAAAACTAACAAGACCTCTAAAGCCGGAGGGATTGTCGGGCGTAGCGGCACTTGAATACAGTACTTTTTTATCTTTCGTTAATCTAAAGCTTGAGTAATCTAAGGTTGTCTTTTCTGTTTGTCTTAGTATTTCTCCTGTTTCTGCATCTCGGATATAAATTGCTTGGTCTGCCGAATAAAGCACCTCCTTATCGTCATTGATAAATCGTAAACCATAAGTGTTGGTGCTGTAGCTCTCCTTACTCTCCCAGAGTAGCTTAGACTCCCATAGATAATCCGCCGCTCTCGCTCCGGCGAACATAATAAAAAATGCGAATAACGGTAAAATCCGTTTTAAAGTCGTGGTCATAGTAACCTCCATAATATTAATTTTAAATACATATTATCGGAAAATGTTTCCCCATATATTGTACAATGCTTTCTATTTTAATTTATCGATAATCATTTGTTCTGCAATCATTTTAGTTCCAATTTCAGTTTACATAATTATATATTACTAAATTACAAAAGAATATCAAAGCAAACAAGAGATATTTTTCAGAATTGTAACAAATTGCAATTACGGCTTTAATATAATTGTCAGGATTGTAATTAATATACTCAGTATATTATGGATGGCATCCCATCGCAGAACACTATCCAGTATCACATCTTTTGTTCAAGTATCAAAATAGATGTGTATAATGGTCAGTAAATGGGAGTTTCTCTACTAATTATTAACAAAGTGCTTCTCAATAACATCTCAAAATAAGAAATAGCTCTACATTTAATAATATTTGTAAATTATCAAATAATTTACATAAAAATCATTGTTTATCTTATCAACTTTTTATATATTCGCAGACATTTGTTTGCAACAAAACGTAATACTAAGCAATCGCAGACACCAATAGCTGTGATTTAGTATGCAAGCACTTGAAATAGTAGGAAATTACAAGTAAGCTCGTTATAATGAAAGCTATCGCAAGTCTCCGGCAAACAATTATTGATTAAAGCCGGATTGGGGAAAATATTGTCCAGCAAATTTTAAAATATTAATATGCCTTTCGCAGAGGTGTATTATTCGTGTCTTTATTTTGAAATTAGGATAATTGGTGAAATATTTGCGAATGTATAAGTAAATACTCTATATATAAAGAAGCAATTTTCAAAATCAGCATAAATAGATAGAAAAGCAATGAAAAAGTCAAAAGTGGATTTGAGGAAAGTATTAGCACCAACCGACAGTATTGCTGTCGTGGTTGTAATCATCGGATTAATTATTTCAATTTTTATCGAACAAATCGAGGTACGATTAATAGGCGTATCGATAGCCATATTGGGTGTAGTGGCTTTCTTTATGATGATTTCGCAGAGGTTGAAGGACTTTTTTGATACGAAATTTTTCAGTCGTTCTTCGGCACCGCCTCCGGATTTGAAAATTATCCAGACTCAGGACTCTAAAGCAAAACGCCAAATTATCGAAGATTTGGATACTTCTTTAGATAAAGACTACGATAAAGTCAAAAAGAAAGATGAAGCTCCTACTGCTACAATTTCTAAAAAAATTACTAAAGCTCCAAGTGCTGTCGCTGCTAAGGGTTTTGATAATGGCGACGAAGGATTTAAAATTGTTAGTAAATCAGAGATAAATCAAGTAAAAGACCAGCCGATAATTAATTCGCCTAAACAAGCAAAAATAGAAATAGATAATCTTCAGAATTTCGAGGATGATTTCTCGGCAATTAAAATAGTACCTAAGAACTCTAACAAAGAAACGGTAGCGGCTCAATCAACGCCTAAAGTTCAGGAATTACTGAAAAAAGAAGTAAAAGCCGACAATCAAATTAATGAAACTATTAAACCGATAGAAACCGTTAATAAAGAAGAAAATAAGAATAAACCTGTCGATTTATTCAATATCCCAGAATTTAATAATAATGGTAATACCACTTATAAAGAATTGGCAGAGCAAATCGGATACGATCACCAAGTAGAAAACAAACCAAAACCCAAAAACAATAAATCGAAGGCATCGTGCAAACAGAACAGAATTGAAGTACCTGAGTCTATTCTGATGGACGAGAGTATTAGTTCGCAGGAACCAAGAAATGAATTCGCTGCATTCGTGTCTAGGGCTTTGATGGTGATTCGTTCGATGGCAAGCACCACTACGGCAGCATTCTTTATCGTTAATACCGAAAAAGGGCATTTGATTTTAGAAACATTCGTTACCGACGTACCTGATTCTATCATCGATACACCCAAAATTAAAATGGGTAACGACGTAGTGAGTCAAATTGCTCTATCCGGCAAACCGGAAATATTGACAGAAATTAATCCGGCAGCGGAATTAGATTTGATCCCATATTATAAAAATAATGTAGGTAGCTCGTCGTTCATCGGTTTGCCCGTATTTTATAAAAATTCCGTACTCGGAGTGCTTTGTGCCGATACAAATATTGACGACGCTTACGATAATTTAACGGTAGGATTCATGGGGCATTTCACTAAATTAATTGGTGGCTTGGTGATGAATTATACCGAAAAACACGAATTCCAGCAAAGTTCACGTGTATTAGATGCCGTAACTGAAATTAGAAATATTATCTCAGGTGGCTATCTTACAATTAAAAATATTGCTGAAGCATTTGCTACTGCTTCCGAACAAATCTTCGATTACTATACTTTAGGAATGGTGTGCTTCGACTTCGCAGATGCTAAATGGAAAGTATATTCGTATCGCAACAAACGTTCTTCTACCAACATCGAAGGCAAAGAAGTTGACATTACTCGTACAATGATAGGCGAAACAATTTCTCGCGGTATTACTCTTAATTTATCTATCAAGGATAAATCGCCAAATAGAGTTCACAGTTCAGAGGATAAAGTATCAGAAGCATACTTCGTGTCTGCTCCATTGATTTCTATGAATAAAATTTATGGTGCAGTATTTATCGAAGCAGCGAATAAGAGCAATGTTACTTCTTATGATATTAAAATTTTAGAATCATTAGGCGATCAAGCCGGCACAGCTTTAGAGCAATTGCACTTGAATCATATTATTCAAAGTTCTTCTATGGTGGACGACGAAACAGGTTTGCTTAATCCGGCAGCTTTTGCCCAAAGATTAAATGAAGAATCGCACAAAAACATAGACTTCGCTATACCGCTTACTTTGATTTCGTTCAAAATAGATAATTACGCATCGCTTAATCCCGAACAGCACAGAGGCAGATACGTTGCAGTATTGAATCATATTATTGACCACATACGCAGAGATTTAAAGCCTTATGATATATTCGGCAAAGGAGATTCTGGCAATTTTTACGTAGCATTAATTGGTATGCCAATGGCTGAATCGCAATTATGGGCTGAACGCATACGCTCAGAAATAGCTCAGTCAGTAATTACGATTGAAAAGAAAAAATTCTCGGTTACTATTAGCGGTGGCGTTGCCGAACATACTAAAATGGATAATTCTGATTCGTTAATAGAGAAGGCTCATAAAGCATTAACTATTGCGAGCAAAAAATCAAACAATATCACTATATTTGCATAATCATATTTAGAGCAATTGAATTTTCAAATCCCTTCATAATATAGTTTATTATGAAGGGATTTGGCTTTAGTAGGGATTATAAGCTAACCGTTTACACACATTTTAGATAATCTACATAGAATATCATTATGTTCAACGCCTAACGGAGTAAAGATAAGAATAATTCTTATACAGCGTAGCTGTTAAACGTTAGTAACTTTGAATACCGCCATATTAACACAACTCCGCATGAGTTGAATGTTAGTAATCTAAAAACCTTCGGAAGGGTTAAGAAACCTTCCGAAGGTAGTATGAAATCTTCACCTTCCGAAGGCTTCTTAGTCCTTCGGAAGGTTTATAATTTATCGTATAATATTAGTACTCGTTGATATTACTTTTATACTCGTCTGTGTAAAGATTGTACTCTTTGAAAGACCATTTGTACTCGCCAGTATAACATTCGGGAACTTTTTTGTATTTATTATCAATAAATCATATCATATTTCTATCGTAATAGTAATATTTATCATCTAATCTATACACACTTCATTTCAATTTATGCGAATTGTATTCTAATTTATGCGGATACACATCTTTTTGGGGTGTCATTCCTGCGGAACGAGTCTTCGAGTGGATGCTAACCATTATACACATCTTCGACAATACCTATGAATACTGTCATTCCGGTTTTGTG
>CAZIIZ010000080.1:0-8586 GCA_964539225.1 uncultured Hyphomicrobiales bacterium
AGGCGAGCAAGTGTCGGATAATCTTAGATTTGATATTTCAGGCTCAAAATTGAATTTAAATATTTCATCCCTAAGCTCTGGCATATACAACGTAGAATGTATGAACGGCAAATCTATAGCGAAATTTAGATTTGTAGTGAAATAAAGACTGTTGCTAAACTCAGCAACCTTGTCGTTGATATTCCTGCGGAACGAGTCTTTGAGTGCATGAGGAATTATATGAGAGGAAATACTTCCGAATCTGAATTGTCACATAAACTGTCATGCTGAGGTCTCAAAGAAAACTGCGTTTTCACTAAAAAGAAATGACACGCATCGGTATTGAAAATAATTTCGTCATTCTGAACGAAGTGAAGAATCCAATTCGGTCGTAACTTGTTGGTATTTATGGATACTTCGCTACGCTCAGTATGACGAATATATATATTTTTAAGTCCATTTCAATACTTTTACGAGCTTCTGTGTCATTAGGAGCATAGCGAAGCATCCATTTCTTTTCTTGTCATTCCTGCGTATGCAGGAAATCCGTCTTCGGATTCAGCGTAGCTAATCTAACTTCTTTTCTTGTCATTACTGCGTATGCAGGAATCTAAAGTCGTTGTAAGGCTAATAAACTATATGGAATAAAGTACGTTAGAAATAGCAAACTCTTAGATTCCTGTATCCACTCAAAGACTCGATCCACAGGAATGACAAGATTAGAGAGAAATAGATTCCTGTATCCACTCGAAGACTCGTTCCACAGGAATGACAAGTCGGTATCGATTTACAAGATGTGTATAATCGTTAGGAGTATTCAGCGGGGCTGAAATGTTTTATAATGAGCTAAGTCTTCGAGTGTATGCAGCAAATACGTCTTCAGATTCAGCGTAGCTAATCTAAACTTTATTTTTTGGAATAATCTCTCGCTCCAAAAATTGCTGTACCTACTCGCACAATTGTTGCTCCTTCGGCGATTGCTAAATCGAAATCATTAGTCATACCCATGGACAAATGATGGAAATCTATTTCTGGATGTTTCGCTTGCAATTCATTGCGTAAATTTCTAAGCAAAGTAAATTCTCGCTTGGAGATTTCAGGATCTGAAGCAAAAGATCCAATCGCCATTAATCCGCAAACAGTAATATTCGGTAATTTAATTATTTGCTCTGCAAGCTCGAATATTTCGTCCGGCTCGCAACCGCTTTTGGAATCTTCGCCTGATGAATTCACTTGCAGCAATATATCTATATTCCTTGCATTCTTTTCGGCTTGCTTTGATATTTCCTCAGCTAATTTTACGGTATCGACAGAGTGAATCATTTTAACAAATGGTGCTAAGTATTTTACTTTGTTAGTCTGCAAATGTCCGATAAAATGCCAATTCGGTTGTTGAAATTGTCCGGCTACTATTTCAGCTTGCTTATCCTTTAATTCCTGAGCGTAATTCTCGCCGAAGTCATTAATTCCGATTTCCATTCCGCTAATCACTGCTTGGAGTGGATGAGTTTTTGAAACAGCGAGTACTAAAATTTCCTCGAAATTTCTTCCGCATTGTTCGGCGGCAAGCTTTGCTCTTCCGATTACATCAGACCAATGTGCGGATATATATTCTGTATTTGTCATTTCGTTACTATTTTATGTTTTTAATAAATCAATATTTTTAAAACAATCTATCGTCGGCTTTCATTTTCTTTTGGTCATATCCAAAGTGTATATAGGATAAATCAGTAGCGATTCTGCCTCGAGAAGTCCGCTGAATAAAACCTTGCTGAATCAGGAAAGGTTCATATACTTCTTCAATTGTTCCTGCCTCTTCGCCTACCGCAACGGCAATGTTCGACAAACCGACGGGACCGCCTTTGAACTTTTCGATAATAGATAGAATTATTCTTTTATCCATTTCGTCCAGTCCGTATTCATCGACTTCTAAAGCAGCAAGTGCTATCTGAGAAATTTCTAGATTAATCACTCCGCTGCCTTTCACTTCTGCGAAATCACGAGTTCGTCGGAGCAGTCTATTGGCAATTCTCGGAGTTCCTCTGCTTCGGCTTGCTATTTCTACGGCACCTTCGAAATCAATAGGCACTTTAAGCAAGGCTGAAGAACGCTGAACTACTTTAGTCAGGTCTTCAGTATTGTAATAGTCCAAACGATTAACCACGCCGAAGCGAGAGCGTAATGGAGCGGTTAGAAGTCCGGCTCTGGTAGTCGCACCGACTAAAGTGAATCTTGGAATACTTAATTGAATTGATCGAGCCGACGGACCGGAGTCAATCATAATATCTATGCGGAATTCTTCCATTGCTGAATATAAATATTCCTCTACAATCGGAGACAGTCTATGAATTTCGTCAATAAAAAGTATATCTCGTTCTTCTAAATTGGTAAGCAGACCGGCTAAATCGCCGGCTTTCTCTAATACCGGACCGGAAGTAATTTTGATATTGCTCCCCATTTCACGGCTTATAATATAGCTCAAAGTAGTTTTGCCCAAACCAGGAGGTCCAGTTAGCAGAACATGGTCTAATGCTTCTCCCCTGTTTTTCGCAGCTTCGATAAATATTCTCAAATTTTCTACAATTTTCTTCTGTCCCGTAAAATCATCAAAGCTCTTAGGACGCAAAGCTGCTTCTAATTCTTCTTCGTTCAGCGAGAAACCGGATACCGGAGAATCGCCTCTATCGTTCTGTTTAGCCATTTATATTTGTTTCCTTATTCTCAATTTGAATTCTTTTAACGGGGCAAGTGCCTTTTTGCATATACACACAGTTCGGCACGCACGGTATAGCGTATATTTTCGGAATAGCATTGGGATACTTTTCTTGCAATGCTCTCTTGATAGTTTGCTCTAAATCATAAGCCTGCGAAATCGTGAAATCATGCGGCAGTACCACATCAATTTCTACGAAAATATCTTCTCCGCTTTGGCGAGTACGCATAGATTTATATTCGCACATATTATTGAAATTTTCGATTACTACGGAGAGGAAATCGAATAATATCGGCTCAGGTAAATTTTTATCTAATAAATTATTCAATGATACTTTGATATTTTTGAATGGACGATACGAGTACCCAACAATAAATATTACAGACAAAACAATTGCTGAGAAATTCTCACTCAAAACGAATCCTTCAGCGATTGCATTATTAAACACAATTAACGGGAAATAGTGCATCGGAGTAGAATCTAAATAACTTTTTTTATACAAAGTATTCTTGAATATTGTCAAATGCGAATTCGAATAAAATCTTTGCAATAGTTTATGCTTTGCATATCCAAGCAACATTATCGAACTTAAAGCAATTTTTAGAAAAGTACTGTGGTAATTAAGGGAACTTGTTACAGAATCAAAATTCAAATTATTTGCACTCATGAGTCCTGAATAGATAAAATATCCAAAACTAATCAATAGAATTAGCGAAGTACTAATATTAGACAAATCTTCATATTTACCGAAGCCATAATTAAATTCTAAATCCGGAGTGATAATAGTGCGTGATGCTGCTTTGTGCAAAAGCAGTAAACTTATTAATTCGGCAGACGACACGAACCCAACTAATAAATATAAAGGCAAATTGTAAATAGCTCCAGTAAATATACCAATAAGCGATATTATACTTACAATTATAATGGCTGGATTAATATATTTGTACGTCAACTTGCCGTACTTGGGATTCTCTACATCGCCCTCGTTATATGCACTATTGTTATTCATTCGTTTAGTAATTAGTTCCGACTATTAATTATTAAATTGTACCAAATTTATATATAGAAAACCGCCAATACATCTGTGGAAATATAATATTTTCGCAGACATTAAATATACAAAAATGATAATAAATATCAATATTTAATTTTTAATAATATAAAAAAAGCCCAACAAATTGTCGGGCTTTTTTTATTAAATATATTTGTTTAGAATTACTCAGCTTTATCGGCTTCTACTTTTTCAGTCTCTTCTTTCAATTCTTCTTGAATTTGGCTGAATTTAGCAATTCTTTCCATTTCTCTTTTTTGAGTTCTTTCAGTCATAAATTCTTCAAAATTTACTTCTTCAGTTGTAGAGAAATCTAATAAAAGATCCATTAATTTTTTGCGAAGTACAGTAGCAGTAAATTCTTCGTTAGAAGACAAAATGCCTCTTAACTGTTCAGCACCGATACCAGGGAACTGTTTAGAGAATTGTTCTACTTGCTCGTCGATATCCGACTCTTCTAATTCTAATTTTTCTTTTTGACTAATCATGTCAGAGATGAATGACCATTTTACTAATTTACCAACTACATCGCCAAAATATTTGTCGAACATTGGTAGGTCGTTCAATACATCTTTTTCAGTCAATTCTACTTTTTGTTGTTTATAGAAATTAATAGTGTATTTCACTAAGTTATCTCTATAGAACCCGTTAGGTACTTCAAATTTGTGCAAGTCGATTAATGTATCGATTAAATTTTCTTCCATTGCTTCGCGAGATTTCTCATCCCACATTTCTTGCAATTGGAATCCGATTTCTTGCTTGAAGTCTTCTGCGTTATCGAATTTATCTTCAGTCAATGTTTTGATATTTGCTTCATTGATTTCTAAAGGAACGATTTCCTCTATAGCTTCGATTGTATATTTCGAAATAAATGATTTGCCTTCAGGATTATATTCTACAGTATCATCTACTTTTTTGCCAACGAATAAGACAACTAAGTCTTGAGGCAATCTGCTATCTGATAGTGATAATTCAAAAGCTTCATTTTGAACTTTATTATTCTCTGGATGCTCTGGGTCTTCGACAGCATATTTCACTTTTACTTTAAAGTTTTCGCTTGTAACTTCATCGGCTGCTTTCGGAGTACCATTAGCTATAAGAACATTTTTGAATTGCAATTCGATTTCATCTTCTTGAACTCTATGAGTAGGCTCTTTAACTGTCAAAGAACGATAATCACATAATTCAAATGCTGGAATAGTTTCGAATATTACTACGAATTCAGCACCGTCGTCAGTGATTTTAATATCTTTGAAGAACGGATTGCTTAGGATGGCAATTTTCTGAGCTTTAGTGATTTCTTGGAAAAAATGATTTCCGCAATCTACTTGAGCTTCTTGCTCAATTTGCTCGCCGAACATTTTTTTAACCATGTGGACAGGAACTTTGCCTTTGCGAAATCCTTTTAAATCTACTTTCGGAGCTATTTCTTTTAATTTGTCATCGCGGAATTTTTGTAATTCGGTCTTGCTTACTTTTAGTTCTAATTCTCTTTCGCAAGCATTTATATTTTTTAATACGTGTTCCAATTTGATACCTTTTGAAGTTCTAATTTATAATTGAATTAAGAAGATAAAAGAAGAAGTGCGGATGGGGAGACTCGAACTCCCACGCCTCGCAGCGCTAGATCCTAAGTCTAGTGCGTCTACCAATTTCGCCACATCCGCATTGTCAATCATTGAATTACAAAATTAACACATTTTGCTTTATCTACCAAACGTTTTTTTATTATTTATTATATTTTCTTCAATTTCTTTAATTAGCTCTAATTTTTCTTTGTCTCGTTTGTATATTGCCTTGTATTTAGTTATTATAGTAGTAGCCTGAATATAGCCTGAATATTGATGAACTTTGTTAATATATTGCGAATAATCCTTCGATCCGTAATAGTACAAAAATTTCCTGGATAATATCCGAGTATATACTTCACCGATTTTCGAATGATATTGCTCAGGGATGAAGTCTTCGTAAGATTCTAAACTATCAAGCGACTCTGACCGTTCTATCTCAACAAGTAATTCATTCCACATTTCTGCGTGTCTATAAAATTTCAATAGTTTGTCGAAGGAACCGTAATTTGTTTTTGTAATGCCCGCAATGGTTGCCTTACTATAGACTGGAAATTCTTTGTTAGGAATTAATGCTTTGATTTTGGCGAAATAATCTTTTCCCTCGTCGAATGGCAAATCTAATACGATTGTAGTCCCATAACCAATTGATTTATTCTTGTTTTTCAGTTCCATGGCAGCATTGAATGCTGCACTATAAAACAGCAAAGAATTCTTTTCATAATCTTTTTCGAATTTATAACGTGTAATATTTTTGATATAAGCTTCTGCAATTTCTAATACTTTAGCAAAATCGCTCTTTTTGTTCATTATGTCAATCGCCAAGAGCTTAAAGTGAGTTACTTCAATATGATCCAGAATATATTTTTCTCCTGCTTCATTTCCGTAAAAATTATAGATTAAATCAAGATTGTTCTCATGCAAAGCAGCAGCCAATGTTGATTTGATACCAGTCTTAGAAGTGATATTTAGTAATTTTTGTATTTCTTCATCTCCTTCGACTGTATTATAAGCAAGGTTAAGCACAGTTAAAATCATAGGAATATAGTTAGATTCAAATGTTTTTATGCCTTCGTAGCCATAATCAAATACTAATTTCCTCATAGCTGGATTAGGAACTTCTTTTGAAAATGTAGTGAGTTCCGTAAGTAGTAATTCGACAAATTCATTAATTGCAGGACACGAATAGTCATAATATACACCGAAGTAGGGAGAAAGCTTTTCTAACAATGCAGTATAAATCCAGAAATAGCTTAGATAATTGCCTTGTGAGTGGCATTCTTTAGCTTTCACAGCAAGCGGATTTAGCAATTTAATAATCTTCTTGCCAATTGATTTGCTTGGTAACTGATTCCTCGGCACTTCAAACTTGATTACTACGTCAATTTTATCTAAATATTCTTTCTTGGATTCATCTTCGTAAATATAATTAAAATGAGCTACTAATAAATCTCGAAGAAATTTATCTCCTTTGACTCTTTCCCGGACAAATTCTGTTAATTCGCTAAGTGATACTCGCTTTAGAATGTCGTCGGCTTGAGCAATGGCACTTTTAAACTTTTTAGGTCTGCCGACTTCTTTTGTTTCTTTTTTTGAAGTTACAGCATTGTTCGATTTTTTAATTCTTGTTTTTTTTGGCTTAATCTCCTGCTCGAACACAAAACTATCCTGTTGCATTTCTAATATCACAGCTGTGATATGCTTACAGACCGGATTCATTGATTCTTTGCATGTGCAACTATAGTTTACTAAATTCTCATTTTTTATAGTAAGCTCTACCATAAAATCAGCCCCGTCGTGAACGATTGCTTCGCTAACGCCGTTGGCTTGCTGCACTATTTCGCTAATTTTGCGATTTTCAAATAAGCTGAAACCGCGTTCTAAGACTTTTTCATCTATATACTGTTCAAAATCCGCTATAGGTATCTGCACCATATTAAATTTCTACATTTAACTGTTTGACAATACAATATTATTATTATCATTTGAAGCAATGTGGTAAATATTTTTCCAAAATTATTTCATAAATGAAGAGAACAAAATTACCAAAAATAGTGTTATTCTACAAATATTTACTTAATTACATATCAATTAAATGGCAATTCTATGCTGAAAGTGGTGCCTTTGCCCGGAGCCGAATCTTTAACATAAATTCTTCCATTATGATATTCTTCTACTATACGTTTGGATAAACTCAAGCCCAATCCCCAACCACGTTTTTTAGTAGTGTAGCCCGGCACAAATACTTGTTTCCTTTGCTTTTTGCTCATTCCTTTGCCATTATCGGTAATTAAGATTTGGATTCTATTCTTATCGTCAACTAATAGACCAACCATAATTGTTCCGGTGCGTTCTTCAATTGCTTCGGCTGCATTCTTTAATAAATTTTCAATTACCCAAGCGAATAATTCATTATTAAATTTGCAATATATCCCGTCGTTAATATTTCTAATTATATCAATTCGTTTGCCTAATACTGGAAGTCGCTTATCGAAGTAAGAACAAATATCATTAACCGTCGTAGAAACATCGCCTTCGATTAATTCCGGAGTTGAGCCAATTTTCGAAAATCTCGTAGCTATCATGCTTAGTCTGTCTATATCTCTTTGCATTTCCTCTGCGGTGTCTTCTATTAATTTGGGGTCATCCTTGCCGTATCTGATAATTTCTACCCAAGCCAAAAGACTGCTCAATGGGGTTCCGAGTTGATGAGCTGCTTCTTTAGCCATTCCGACCCACACTTTGCTTTCTTCGCCTCGTCTTATACTAGACAAAGAAATATAGCCTAAGAAAATAAATACACCAACTATTCCAATTTCAATTAACGGGAACAGCTTCAAAGTGCTTACTAATTCAGAATTAGTAAAATGAATTCTATACCGAATACTGTCGTTGTCCGTAGTAATTGTAAATTTTATCGGAGGATTCGCAGCATCCATTTCAGCAATATAATTCTTAATATAGTCCTTCTGAACTGTAATATGCTTAGAAGTATCTAATTTCAAATTCCTAGAATTGTCTAAATATGGGTAAATCGGTTCATTGTCTTCTAATGTGATTATCATCGGATAGCTAATCGTTGGCAATATTTTATCGTTAATAAATACGGCGTTGTCGATGTTATCCACTCCCAAATGTTGATATAATTGAGCCATAAGCTTTAAATTCGATTTTTCTCGCTCAATTAATTTATCTACGATAATATTTGTATAAAATAAAACGAAACTGACCATTAACGCAGTCAATGAAATAAAGAATAATTTCATCTGCACTTT
>CAZIIZ010000081.1:0-1795 GCA_964539225.1 uncultured Hyphomicrobiales bacterium
AACAGCAGCACCATCTCTCATTACTAACATTCGGTTTGTACCATTTCCTTTAGTCCAAGTTACAATCATACCAGTTTGAGAAACTCCACTAAATAAGATTAACTTATCTTGTGTTGTCGGAGGAGCTACTGGAACACTAATGTCAGTAGTTACATTTGGTAATCCAGCAGTAACAACTTTTAATGTAAATGAAGCTACGCCTGAGTTAGCATAGAATGTTAAATTGCTGAATGTAGCAGTATTAGTACCAGCAGCAATAGTAGCTGTTAAATTACCATATAAAGTACCTGTAGTACCTACTAATGACAATGTTACAGTTCTTGGGGTTGTACTTGCAGTTGCTGCATTACTTGCATCTTGAGTTTGAACAGTTACGCTAAATGGGATTCCATTAACGAAGCTATTAACTGTAGAAGTGATTACTAATTTAGTAACTGTAGCATACTGAGAAGTAGTTGCATTCTTAGTTGCAGGAGTTGTGTTGTAATTTACTTTTGCACCAGTGCCATTATAAGCATAAACTGCGAAGTAATATTTAGTGTTTCCAGTTAATTCTGGAGTTGTGCAAGTATTAGCAGCACCAACATAAATTACGTCGTTTGAACCTACAGTATATGCATGACCATCAACTGGAGCAGTAAACGTACCAGTTGTATTCATCAATACTATACTGTTCGCTGGGTTAACCCAAGCCAAGTCCATAGCAATATTTGTAATATTTGACACTGTGATTGTAGTTGGTACAATTACAGGTTCAGTTGGTAAAGTTACATCATTCGCAGTTGCTGCTGTAGTACTGTAATTTTCAACACCGGCAGTACCATCGAAGCTATAAACTGCGAAGTAATATTTAGTATTTACCGCTAAACCAGTAAGATCTAAAGTATTATTTGCACCTACATACACTATTTTGCCACCAGCTGTATAAGTGTGAGCATCAACAGGAGCAGTAAATTCATCTGCTGTAAACATCATTACAACACTCTTAGCAGCGTTTGTCCAAGACAAGTGCATAGAATTGATTGTAACATTTGAAACTACTATGTTTGAAGGAGCATTAGGTTCAGTTGCTAAAGTAGCAAAGCTATTTGTAGCAGGAGTAGCTAAATAGTTAGCCAATTCTGCAGTATTTACATTTGCACCATGGTTATCATTGAATGAATAAGCTGCAAAGAAATAATGAATTGAAGCATTTAAACCAGTCAAATTGAATGTAGAAGCATTACCTGCGTAAACTACACCGTTTACACCGGCAACATATTCAGTACCTTTTACAGGAGCTGTAAATTCATTTACTGTATTCATATAAACTACAGTATATTCGCCGTTACCTTTAGTAAAGTTAACAGTAGCTGTTGTTGGAGTAATATTTGCAAATGCTAAAGCTGTTGGAGCTGTTGTAGGAGCTACTGGCATAGTTACTTGAGTACCAGCAAGTGGTGTGTTCAAATAATTTGTTGTAGCGGCAGCACCATTAAATGCATATACTTTGAAAGTATAAGTATTATTAGCTAATAATTCAGTAGCATTGAAGTGAGTAGCTGTACCTACGTACAATACTTTTGCATCGCCTACTAAATTTGCAGTTGTATATTCAGTAGCATTTTCTAAAGTACCGAAAGTTTTATCAGCATCTGCTTCGTTAACGCCTAATACGATATATCTTGAAGCATCTGTAGATGCAGTCCAAGCTACGTTCATAGAAGTTTCGATAATGTTAGTGAATACCATTGCTGTAGGAGCAACTGCAGGAGCAGTAGCTAACGTAGTTTTGCTAGCAATTAAGCCTTAAGTA
>CAZIIZ010000081.1:1805-6804 GCA_964539225.1 uncultured Hyphomicrobiales bacterium
AGGATAAAGAATTCCGTTATAAGTAAATACTGTGAAGTAGTACATAGTAGCAGGATCTAAAGTTGTTGCTGCAAATAATGTTAAATCACCATTATAAGCTACAATTCCATTACCATAAACGTCATTTACATCATAAACAGTTCCATCAACAGGAGCAACTACCGGAGTAGCTTCTTTAGAAGCAACTACTAAGTAATTTTGTCCTTCAGTGCCTGTCCAAGATACATTCATCGCATTGTTAGTAACATTTGCGAAAGTGATATCAGTAGGTAATACTGTTGGTTCAGCATCAATTGTAGTGAACTCAGTAGCAGCCCAAGCTGAAGTGTAATAACCATTAACAGCACGAACTCTAAAGAAATACTGAGTAGTACCTTCTAATTCAGCAATTGTTAATGCTGTTAAAGTTCCTACGTCTGCACCTTGCCATCCGTTTATTATATTTTCAAATGCGTTATCAGTAGCTAATTCTACTTCAAAATAAGATAAAGCACCATTGTAATTCCAGCTAAAGTCTGCAGAAGAAGGAGTAATATTAGTAACTGCATTCATTGTAGGAACAGCAGGTATAGTTGCTTTACTTCTTGGATTGTAAACTGCATCAACTAAAGTATAGAGACCAGTATTAGTAGCATTAGTAAAGTATTCATAAGCTTTGAAAGTATAAGTTTCGCCTGGAGTCAAGCCAGTTACATTAACTTGATTGCCAGTACCGTTATAAACTACATGACCTTCGCCGATAGGATCGCCAACGGCATATTCTGTAGTAATAGCTGGAGTACCATTTACGGCAGTACCAGGATAAGCAACAACTAATACTTTATTACCGTTACCGCGAGTCCAACGTACTATCATTTGCTCTTGACCAACGCCAGAGAAAATCATGTATTTTGCTTGAAGCATCGGAACTGTAAAATTAGTAATTGCTACTGGGAATGAAGTCTCAATTGAGCAACCATTTACTGTTTTAGTTAAAGCAAGCAAGCCATTGCCAGCTGCATTAGCCCAAGTTACATTTACTGAAGCAGCGTCAAAAGCACCATTAATAGTACCATTTGTTACTGTCCAAGCATAAGTAGCATTTTCAGTTACTGCTGTAGTATAAGTAGCTACTGCTGATTTAACAACTGTAGCGTTACCACTAATAGTAGCTGTAGGTAGTGGAGTAGAAGTAATTACTACAGGATTAGCAGTAATAGTACGACCACAATTGTTAGCAACATTTGTAGCAACTACTGTGTAAGTACCTTCTAAAACGTTAGCCCATTCAATTGCTTCGCCAGTACCAACTTTAGCTTCTCCAACTACGTTAGCACCATTAAACAATTGATATGAAACGCCAGCTTCTGAACCAGCTAAAGCTAATGTTACGCCATTAACACCAACGCAATAAGCATTAGCTGATGGAGTCAAAGCGTGAACAGTAGGTAAAGCATTTTCAGTTACTACTGAAGTAGCTGCGAAAGCTAATGAACAATCAGTACCGAAAGCAGCTTCAACGGCATAATTACCGGCAAGCATATTTTCCCATACTAAATCACTGCCTGTACCAACTTTAGCAGTACCAACGTTTTCACCATCATTTTTCAATTGGTATGAAACGCCTAATTCTGAACCGGCTAATGTTAATGTTACACCATTAACTTCAGCACAATAAGAAGCAGTAGCCGGAGCTAAAGCTAATACTGTAGGTAATGCAGCTTCAGTAACTACTACTTCGCCTGTCATTGTTGCAGTACAAGCACCAGCGTTAGTAGCAACAACTGTATATGTACCTGCTAATAGTTCGCTCCAGAATAAATCATCTCCATCTTGATCTACTGTAATAGCATCGCCAAAAGCTACATCATTTTTAAATAATTGATAGCTAACTCCTGCTAAACCAGAACCAACGATGGCAGAACCATCTGAATTCGGGCAATATACAGGATCTGGAGACATAATTCCTGAAACAGTAGGTAATGCATTGATTACAATATCAGTACCGTTATTAGTTCCGTTATTTACAGGATTAGAGCCAATTACTCTAATTCTATAATTAGTTCCGGCAGCAGCTATAGCAGGAATTGTGCAAGCGATAGTTCCGCTTTCAGTTCCTGTTAATGTACCGATAGTAGTAGCAGCAGTAAAGCTACCAGTAGCATCAGATAATTCCGCTGTAAAAATATTACCGGCATTAAAAGCTACCGGAGTTGTGAATGTTACGTTTGTAGTAGCTCCTTGGCAGAAAGAACCTTCAACAGTACCTGTAGTAATACTGGCAGTTGGAGGTACGATTTGGCGTGGGGCTGGATTAATGATTTGGTAGCAAGATAATTCATTGCAACCGTAAGTAAGATTGTTGTTTACTAAATCGCCTTCAACTAATACTTCGCCGTTAATCATACGCATTACGCTTTGCATAACCGGAACGCCTTCGATATAACCTGGGATTTGTTCAGTTATTTGCAAATTATCAAGAGCAGTGGGATCAAGTACTGTGAGTCTTAATGTACCAAGTCTTACTGAACCACTCAATTGAGCGAAAGGACGTATAGCTAAAGTGGACATATTGTCCATGAAAAATCTGATTCTACCTGGTTCATCATCAACGCGCATTTGGTAAGCACGGTAATAAGAATCAGGATCACTTGCCATAGTTGGATGCAAATTTAATATGGCGAATGATAGATTTGTACCAGTCTCATCTTGCTCATCAGGATTATAGAATTCAAATCCAGTAGGTGAAAGAGCTAGTTGGTTAAAACTAAAATAAATTTCGCCGGCAAAAGCCATCGTTTGACCTGCGGCGACATCCATCATGACATCGGCATAATATACGCCGTTCGCAGCCCAACGGTCGCCTATTCTAAGCGTAGCTATTGGTGCTGCTTGAGCTGTCGAGTAGCAAACTGCTAGTAAGACTAACAAAGCTACATAGTTGATAAATCTTTTTATCATACTAAATCTCCAGAAAATGTTAATAAAAATGTATTATTTACAATGAAATCACTTTTTTATACGTATTCGCTTATATTTTCAAATAAGTTACACTTTGTCCTGCTATAGTATATTTATATATACTAATACAAAATTAGCATAATTTATCAAGAAAACAAATTTATTTATATTTATTTTCTTTTATATTGAATGCTTACTTATTGCTAGGAATACTATTTATTTAATAAATGTATTAATTTTTCCTCTCTGCAAGAGATATCAAAACGATTTGAATAATCTGACATCTTGAGTCGAATTGAACTTTCAATTTCTATGCCATATTTAATCGCGTTTGTGATATCTTGGTCGGTTTTAACAATTTTTGCATATTTCCCTGCTACTTCGGGCAATGCAGCGTTGGGAGCCACTATAGGCACACAACCGCATTTCATAGCTTCGACAACAGCCAATCCAAATGTCTCTTCGATAGACAATTGGAAATACGCATAAGATTTATTATAAAGCGGGATTATATCGTCATATAACGATAGAGGTCCGGGGATAATTTGTAAATTTTTTAAATTTTTGCCCAATTCTTCTGCCTTAGCCAAAGCTCTACCACGTAGCCCAGCAAGAACAAACTGATACTCGGAATTTTTTTTCGCAGTTTCTATAAATTTATCGCTACCCTTACGTACGAATTCTAACAAATCTTCAGCTTGCGAAACCGTGATAAAATACTCTCGATTATTCTCTTCAGATAAATCGACTTTGTAATTCTCACTTTTTATACAATTATATACCATATCTACTTTATTTGCTGGCACCGCAGTCAATTCAAATAGAGATTTCATAGCGTAATTCGAAACGGGTAATATTTTCTTGGCAAATCGAAAAGTATTTTTGACACAAAACCACCGAATTCGGCGAGCTTTAGCTCCGTAATTTAGTTCGGGTAAATATCCGACATCAAATCCACCAGCTACGACCACACTTTTTTTGCCTATCAATTTCGCAAAAAGTATAGGCACGAGGCTTGTATAGTCCGCAAACCAAACATAAACCATATCCGAATGAAGTAAAGCAAAAACCGACTTAATACTGCATTGAATTAAATTCAAAGCTCCGCGAAAGCCGCCGCCGATATTTGAATCTATTGGTATTAATTTATGGTGTTTACTTAAAATATCGAAATCATTTTTAACAAAGGTCGATTTCAATGGACCTAAGAATAGAATTTTCATTATCTTCTCGCTAATGGTATCCAAACATCTACTTTTGTGCCTTTGCCGAGTTCACTTTGTATAGAGAAATGACATTCAAATATATCTGCAATTTTTTTGGAAATTGCCAGACCGAGTCCTGCTCCCTGCTGTTCATACTGCTCGCGGTCGAATTGTTGGTATGCACCAATAGATTCAATTTGAGAGTTGCTCATTCCCCTACCCTTATCAATAATATTTATTTTATAATAGCCTAGTTCAGCAATTGTTTTAACTAATACTTGAGTACCTTTTTCAGAAAATTTAAAGGCATTGTTCACTAATTCTGATATTAGCTTCGTAAAATAATACTCAGATATTTCGATTTCAGTATCCACAATTTTCAATTCTAAATCTGCAATTCTATTGCAATTTTCGACTTGTCTATTAATTAATTCATAAAATATTTCAGTACTAATAACGATTCTGTTTTCAGCAGAATCACGCATAGAGATCGGATCCATTAATTCTAATGAGGCGTATAATAAATAGTTCTCAAATAAATGATTTAATCGTAGAGCTCCATAATTAATTGATTCAATCATTTCTCTAATATCTTCAGTGTTATGATAATCCTTCGCCTTAATCAAAATACTACTGTATCCGAGTATAATATTAATTGGAGTTCGTATTTCGTGAGGTAAAGTAGAACGAAGACTAGATCTCAGATCTTCAAGTTTATTAGAGAATTGTTGTTTGATAGAATGCTTCTTGTCTATTTGAGATTTTATTGCAGCAAGCAAATCATCAATATCGAAAGGCTTAGTTAGATAATCATCTGCTCCAAGATTCATGCCTTGTCTAATATCATTTTTATC
>CAZIIZ010000081.1:6814-8509 GCA_964539225.1 uncultured Hyphomicrobiales bacterium
AAAGTAACAACATCGGAGTAGTAGCTGTATCAGGATTATTTCTTACGGATTCTAATACTTGATACCCATCCATCAATGGCATCATTATATCGCTGATAATTAAATCAGGCAACGAACTCAGAGCTAATCTTAAGCCATCTTTGCCGTTATCAGCCGTAACTACTTCATAGCCATTTATGGATAAAGCAATAGTCAAGAACTCAAGGATTTGAGGCTCATCTTCTATTACTAATATTCTTTTCTTTTCATTGTTCATAAGTTTTCGGTATTAATACTTTCAAAAGGGTTCCTTTGTCCAATTCACTACTTATTTCGATTTTTCCATTATGCATTTTTAATGATCTTAATACTACTGTCATTCCTAATCCGGTGCCATTAATGATGCCGACATTAGTGCCACGATAGAACTGCTCAAATATTTTATTTTGTTCTTCCTCTGGAATTCCTATACCGTAATCTTGCACTTCGAAACACAAATGTTCAGCTTGGTCTTTAACCCTAACGATTATGGCTGAATCTTCTTTTGAATATTTCAATGCGTTCGACAATAAATTCAGCATAATTTGTCGAATCAAGACTTCATCTAAATTTGCTAATGGATTCGCTAGATCAAGTTCTGTCTCAATTCGATTATTAGATTTATTATTCAGGATAGAATCTTCTATTATGCCTTGCACTAATTCGACCACATTTACTTGTTTTGGGTGGTACTTGAACTTAGAACTATCAGTTTTGCCGATGAACAACACATTTTCCATTAAATCCGTCATATTATCAACGGTATATATTATTCGAGTCAGATAATTCAGTACTTGCTCAGGCTGAATTTGATTATGATATTTTTGTAAAACTTGAGCAGCAGACCGGATAATAGTCAGCGGAGTTCTAAATTCATGAGACACAAGCGATACAAATTTAGATTTCATCTCATTGAGTTCTTGCTCTTTAATTAGCATCTTCCGAACTTCTAATTCTGCTTTTTCACGTTCAGCCACTTCGTCTCGAAGTTTATAGACCAATACTTGCAAATCTTCGGTTCGCTCCTGCACTTTCAATTCTAAAAGTTCATTTGCTTGGCGTAATGCTATCTCATTCATTTTTCTATCGGTAATATCGAAAAAGCTCTCAATCCGCAATCTTTGATTCCCGATATTAATCGTAGCAGTACTCCGCAATATTGGAACGGGTACTTCGCGTACATTATATATTGAGGATTCGAAACTTTTAGAAAACTTTACTTGTTCGTCATAAAATTCGTTCGCAGAATCATCTCGGAAATAATCAAACGCATTTTTGCCAACAATATTAACAGTTAAATCTCCGATTACACTTACCGCCACTGGATTAGCAGAAATGATATTCTGAGTTTCGGGGTCAATTACTAAGATTGCTGCCTGCACAGAATTCAAAATAGCTTCTAATTCTCGCTTGCTCTGAGAAATAGTCATTGTCTTAGCAGCTAATTTCTGCTCAATAGTCGATCTACTTTTGTCAATTTCATTGCGTAATAATAAATTTTCAATTTGAATTGCTACTTGAGCTAACCAAATTTCAAAAATATTAATCCATTCATATTTTAATTCGTTTTGCTTAGGTTCTAATTGCAACAGAACTAAACCCACAACTCCGTTCCCGGTAAGCAACGGGCATACTAAATATTGTTTAAACGAATTACTATCGTCAATTTCTAATTTA
>CAZIIZ010000082.1:0-4097 GCA_964539225.1 uncultured Hyphomicrobiales bacterium
CTTATTTTCGTTTTCCACAACAGTTGCTGGTGGAGGGACAATTCGATATGTTGGATTTGGATGTTCTTCTAATCTTTTACCACATCTTAAACAATCTATATGTCTAATTGGATCATGAGGATACCAATCACGAATTATTCTATTATGCCCAAATATACTACAAATTAAATTTTTCATAAATTACAAACTATAAATGCAAGAACTAAAATCATCGCTATAATCATAATGATAATATGTGTTTTCGATACTTTATTATTACCTTTTCCCATTAAAAACAATTGTACCATTAATTTTCCTCCCAATCTTCCTCACCATAAGGATCTAATGCACTAAATACTCTTTCTTTAATAATCTCAATTTCTTTTTTTAAATTTACAGCAAAATTTATTTTACCAAGTTCATCACATTTAAAAACTATACATTTATATGTTTTTTGTTCTGGTACTGGATCAGATGTAGCCATATCAATTCCATATATTTTCTCTGTTCTTTTGTGTTGAATGAAATAAATATTGCAATTTAATCCAATTTCATTTATCGAGTCTATCTCGATTTTGAGTGTAACTGGTTTGATACTTGTATCATTCTTAATTGGAGTATTTTTACTAGCTTTCTTTACTTTTGGAGCAGCTTTGAGCGGTCTATCGCTTAATATATCAACTACTTGGATTGTGTATGCGTTGTCCGGGATTTTTAGAGATTTTAGCTTGTCTTGCAAAGTCAATGTACGCTTTTGAATTAATTGATCTTTGGCTGAAACTTTCGCCGGTTTTTTAGAATTACTCTTAGCTTTTGATTTTGTATTCTCGGTTTTTGAATCTTCGGTACTTAGAAATATCTTGAATTTTATATTTCTATTTTGATCAAAAAATGATTTGAACTTGAACATTTGAATATTTGCATTCGAATTAAGAATTTCAGAATTAGGAGTAAATGCGTCGATAGCTAATAGCTTCATCCCAATTTCAATTTTTGAGAGTTCGAGATTTTTTCTAATTTCATTATACGCCTTTTGAGCCGGTAAAGTGATTTCTGATTGATCATCGCTAATAATATAATCCTTACAGTTGATTGTATATCGTTTGCCCGAAGTTAGTACCGCTTGGTATTGACCGTTCATTTCGCTTTTTGATTTGGTTTCCTTGCCTGATTCATCAATAAATATGATTGTGGTTTGTATTGGTTCACGAGTTTTAGTATTAATCAGAGAACCATTTATCAAAGCAACGTTATCTATTTGAGCATAAGTCAGAGTTGTGTTTATATAAAATAATCCAAATACTAAGTATAGAATCGCAAAGCGATTATTAGTGAATAAATTTCTGTTCAATGCCATATTCCTTAGATTAATAGTGTAAATAAAGTACCGCAAGATAATATAATTTTTCGAATTTCATTTAGAAAAATTTGAAATATATTATAAAAGTGGCAAAAATATCATAATTTTATCATTTCGGTAGATTGAGCTAACCATTATACACATTTTTTAGAATTGTAATTCCGGCATTTAGCTACGCTGAATTATAAGAATGATTTGTTCGAAGACTCACAGAGCCAGAATGACACTGTTTATTGGTATTATAAAAGATGTGTATAATGGTTAGCAACTCCCAACTCCGTAGGAGTTGCACCGAGCAATATCAATAAGCCGAAACATTTATAGAGTAGTTATTCTGAATCGTAATAACGATTTCGCTCTAAGACTCGTTCCGCAGGAAGGACATTTGGGCGTTATGTGCTTAATGGTGAGCAAAAAGCGATGCGTAAAGGATAGATTGCTGTAACTAATTTTCACAATCAAACGTCTCAATAAAAAAAACAGAGAATTATATAGTAAAATTAAGGAAAATTTATGAAAAAGATGTTGAGCTTAATATTTGCAACTGCATTGATGGGAATAGGGCAGAGCAATGCTCAGGATGTAAAATCTTGCAACGTAACAATCTACAATAATGGCAGCGGAGTAGTGCGAGAAACTCGCGAACTCGAACTTAAAAAGGGAATTGCGGAATATTCAATTACCGACGTAGCCGAGAAATTAAATCCCGCCACAGTGAAAATTAACTTGAAGAATGCTACTATTATCGAGCAAAATTTTAAATATGACTTGGTTAGTTCGCAGAAAATATTAGAAAAATATATCGGCAAAGATGTTACTTTAATCGGACCAAATACAATTTCCGGTAAATTGATTTCTAATTCTTTAGCCGGCGTGGTAATAGAGAAAAAAGAAGGCGGAATAATATTAGTAAATAAATTAGATAACTATCAAATTTCCGTTGGAGCTATGCCCGAAGGATTTGTGCTTTACCCTACTTTAGTTTGGAAGATTAACGCAGAAAAAGCCGGAAAGCAGGACGTAGAATTATTATATCAAACTGAAGGTTTGCAATGGAACGCTGAATACGTAGTCGTATTAAATGAAACGGATACCAAATTAGATATGAATGCTTGGATTTCTTTGAATAATACATCCGGTAAAGCATATCAAGATGCAAAACTAAAATTAATGGCTGGAGAATTAAATAGAGTGTACAATGACAATCGAAGTTATGCCAAAATGGAAGATAGAGCATACAATGTTATGCTTGCCGCTAACGCTCCTACTTCCGAAAAATCATTTTTCGAATATCATTTATATACCGTCGCAGCTCCAACTACTATTGCTAACAATGAACAAAAGCAAGTTTCTATGTTTGATAAAGCCAATATCCCATGCACAAAAGTATTCAAATTTAGTTCATATCAATATATCGGCGGCGAAGAAAACTTACATCCAAAAGTATTTGTAAAATTTGATAACGCAGAAAAGAATAATATGGGCATTCCTTTACCGCAAGGCAACGTACGAATGTATAAATCTGATGGTACAGATAAAGAATTAATTGGCGAAACTTATATAAAACACACTCCGAAAGATGAAAAAGTAGAATTGGAAATCGGCGAAGCTTTCGACGTTGTGATAGACGAAAACATGGTAAAAGAAAATAGAATCAGCGATAAAGTTACCGAAATAGAATACCAAATCGAATTCCGCAATCGCAAAACTGAAGCAATTGAAATTGAATTCGAGAAAACATTTTACGGACAAGTTGAAATCCTAAAATCAAGTATAGAACCAAGCAAAACCGAAGCAAAATCCGCTAAATTCATAGTTCCGATTAAAAAGGAATCAACTAACAAAATGAATTTAAAAGTTAGAGTGCAGAATTAATGTGAGGAATGTTTATAGCTTTCCCTATAAATTTTATAAATAATAATCAATTAGCCCTTTCTGAATTTGCTTATTTTCAATATCAATTATAAGCGAGATTATTCTGAAAGGGCGTTGTTATTAGATTGTATATCCCAAACCCTACAATAGTGAAACAATCGTGAATATCTATTGTGCAATTAGTACTAACTCTTCTCTAATCTTCTCCAAATCAGTAATAAAATTAATACTCTGAATAACTTCCTTTGATTATCAACATAATATCTAGTTAATAATAGAGTTAATTCAATTTGTTATCAATGATAAATTGATAATGATGTATAAATTAATAATTCGCAGTATGCTATGTATTTTGCAGAAATAATGAAAAATAACGAATAATAATTTGCATTTCAGAATATTATTTATTATTTTCGCCTTTAGTGTTTGTAAGGCACTTTAAATATACTGAAATATACTAATTCACTGATTTCTAAAAAAATAATATCCAATTATGAAAACCATATCAAGGAGTTCCGGTATAATACCGGATGAAATTGCGAAATAGAATTTGAGAAAATATTAAAATTATTGATTTACTAACGGTGTAAAAAAACAAATCATAATTCAAATAAAAATTCTATTATAACGAATAGGAAAACCAATGAAAAAAATAATACTTTTACTACTAATATTTGCATTTACTTCAACCTATGCGAATGATTTCTACACTAACCCCGATATATATTCGCGTTCAATATTTTTTTATAATGAAACTGATTATTTAGGTCTATCGTCCGTAATCGCCAGAGAAATCTATGCAAATGCACCTAAAGAGATTCAAAATAAAACAAAGATGGTCAGAGCTATGTTTGATATTAATAATTCAATCTCTATTTTGTTA
>CAZIIZ010000082.1:4107-8498 GCA_964539225.1 uncultured Hyphomicrobiales bacterium
ATAGATAGTAATTTTACAAAGTTAGACAGTATATTACTGATAAGTGGTTTGACTGATGCACAAATACTAAATAATATTATTGATAGGTTTAAGAATAAAATTAAAGAAAATATAATTAATAGATTAGGTTACGATAATAATGCTATTGTTTATTTCGATTCTTTAATTATATACACTCAACGATATTTTACAAAAAAACTAGATAATAGCAGAAAAATTTATTCTTACATTAACGACATTAACCAAGCGAATACAACTATTGGAAAATATTTAAATGAAATAATCAATTTTAATGTTATTAAAGACATTGAAAAGGATTTCGATAAATCTCCTAATGAGGTTTTATTTACTATTGGATTCCAACCTTCGGATAAAAAATACGAAACTAGAATTAGCTTTTCCAGTGAACTGCCTATACCATTATTAACATGTAGCAATCCCAAAATGTTTAATTTTAGCATTATAACCGGGATTTTTGCTTCGGATTCTAAAACTTATGATTCTGAAATCTTAAACTGTACAATTTATGGAATTAAAGTACAATCGAAACCAAATAATTTTCTTGAGATGGGTATTGTAGGTTTTGGAAATTTCAAACTCAATGGTGGGGGAGGTGGATTATATTTAGGATTGGATTGCAAGTATTTAGTTCCAAGAGTATATTCTAATATAATGTTAGTTAAATCAGACATTCCTAATATTATTACAGGAGCTGAGATTATCTTTCCGAAATTAAAGGTTATCGAATCATTCTTTTTACAATATGAGTGGAATTCAATCAGAACAGGATATCCACGCTTTGGCATTATTTTGAGAGGAGAATAACACAATGAAAAAAATAATATATTTTTTAAGCATAGTATTTATGCTATATAGCACTCAAGCAAATGATAATAATATTATTAATTACTTCGCAAGTAGCAATCAAATTGTTGGTTCTCCATATATTGATAAAACCAATATTTTTCGTTTTTATCCCGAATTTGCGATGCAAAAGTCAATTATTAAGGTAGAAGTTAATTATTTCGTGGTGAACAACGTAATCTATCGGGAATTGTTAAAAAGGGATAATGGTTCGTATTGGGAAACTACTTTGGACGGTTTCGTATTGGGGCAAGCCATTCAAAGAGTAGAAGTTGTTATTAAGTGTAATAAAGGACAAATTGACGAATCATTAAGGCATTTTGGCTTAGAACCAGACTACAACTCATTTGACTATTTGGTATATCGCCGTGGCGATGACAAAGCTTTGCTTAGCCTACAAAGACTTAAAAGTCAAGACAACAAAAATACTTTCAATGAATGGCATCAGAAAGCCGTCATTATTGGGAATGAGTTAATAAATTTAGAAAGAAAAAGAAATGATATCTTTTTTAAAAATTATAATGATAATTATAACAGACTAAATGTTCTGTTCATTAAATCTTACAATTTTTTAGATTCAATGTATCACGATATTAATAATGATTCTCTTTCTAATTCATTATTTGATATTACAAAGGTTAAAAAACATTACACTAACCTCGTTAATTCCTGTTTTGAAATAAAAAAAAATATTAATTATTTTTATAACAATCGAAATAGGGATATTATCAATAAATTAGAATTGGATAATTCACAATTATTACTTAACGGCCAAAGGAATATGTCAATAATTAATTCTAATGATACTCTAATTAAACTATTCCAAAAAAGAGAATTGTTATATTCAAAATTAACACAGCTAATTTCTGATTCACTGAATTTTTTAAATTTAAAAGATAGTACTAAAACAAATCTAAATGAGCATATTACGAACAATAGGAGTAAATTAATTGAAACAAGAGCTAATCTTCTTACTTTACAAGGCGATACAACTGGTTTGTATTTAAATGTGCCAACACCAGCATTGACACTTGTTGATTCTATTCCACCAACGAATAAATTTATTTCTAATGATTATAACGATAATCTTTGGGAGAAATTTCTAAACAATCAAACAAACGAGCAAACAACAGCTCCAAATTTCACATTGAATGCTCAAGAGATGGAGCTTAGTAATATGTACACTGCATATTCAGAAAATCGAAGAGGAAATGCTTTAGATATTCGGATGATTTGTGCTCACGAGAATAATGGTGAACCATGTATAGAATTTGTATATAGGAACGACAAACAATCATTACAATACTTACAAGCAGCCGACCCAAAAGAAGAATTGGGAACTTTCAGGCTTAGATACGTACCATTAAATACATACTATACAGACAATGAATTTCATAATAATTTCGGCAATCAATTAACATTTGAAGTTGGATTTAGCTTTGGATACTCAATAATCAAAGACGACAGCTTTATACCCACAGCATTTGATATTAATCGATTCGGAATTGGTATTGCATTTCAACAAAGTTCATTCGACAAAGATGCAAAGTTTTTAGCAGTATCTTTTTGCTATGATATTAATAATTATACATCATTATCTCTCGGAGTCAATTTTAAAAACTTAGAGAACAAACCATTTTACTTCGGTATAGGAATCAATCAAAGATTGTTTAAGCAGATCTTTCAAGAAGTGATGAAAGTATTTAAATAATCTAACTATCGGTTAGATGAAAAAAACAGATAAAATAAGATTATATAAGCTTTTACAACCCATTATTTACTATTTAGCTCATTTATAATAAATTCAGTTTATATAATATCAATGTATATAGCTTAATCGCCTTCGGACTGTATCTCATAAACAGTTCGAAGGCTGATTGTTTGAAACAACTACACATACTTCAGCATATCAATTATGCTTTCGGCGGTCAAACTCGTTTGGTTAAATTTCGCAGCATATAAATCGCCTGCGAACGAATGAATATACGCTGCTATGGCTACGGCTTTGAGAGGTTCAATTTTCAAAGCAAGCATCGCTCCAATTATTCCCGAAAGTATATCGCCCATTCCTCCGCTCGCCATTCCGGGATTGCCGCCTAAATTCCAATATTCAGTTTCTCCATCTGATGCTACGGATGGCACATTTTTTAAATACAATATGCAGTTTAATTTTGTCGCCCAAGTGCCGCATAATTCGAGATAATTTTCTTGCACTACTTCTCTTTCTTGATTAATCAAGCGAGCAAATTCTCCGGAATGTGGGGTCAGCACGATATTCTTCCTTAGTTTACTATTTATACTAATTGCATTAATCCCATCGGCATCTATGATTATCGGAATTTCGCTTGGCAACTGCTCAATTAATTGGCGGATTAATTCAATAGTTTCAGGATGGTTGGATAAGCCCGGACCTATTACTATCGAATCCATGTTCGAGCATTTCTCAACTAATTCCGAAAGATTCGATAAAGCAATTGCAGTTTTATCTTTAGTCGGAACGAGCTTCTCTTGAATTATTTCTGGCAACAAATAATGATGGAAATTGGTAGATAACAAATATACTAATCCGGCTCCTGATTTTACAGCAGCATTTGCAGAAAGTGCCGCTGCTCCGGGATATTTCTCCGATCCGGCAATAATCGCCACTTTGCCGTAATCAAATTTTGAACTTATGCGATTACGAGTTGGGATAATATCCTGCAAATCTTCATGCTCAATAGCAAAAGTTTTAGCAAATGAGTTGGCTATATTCGGCACACCAAGATTAGCAGTTAATATCTTTCCACATTTGTCAAATCCAGATTTAATCAACATTCCCTTTTTCACAGCGAATATAGTAATTGTATAATCCGCCTCAAAGCAATATTCGAATGCTTCGCCCGAATCGGCATTTAATCCCGTTGGCACGTCGATTGCAATTTTCGAAGCTTTAATTTTCGATAATAATTTTAGTATTAATGCAGTTTTGCCTCTGATTGCATCGCTTCCGCCCACTCCGATTAGTGCATCAATGATAATATCGGCAGTCCAATTTATGCCATCCAAATCTTTATCCTCATTTACTTGGATAATTTTATCGCCAGCTAAATATTTTAATGCAGAATAATTTATCTTGCTTTCGCTGCTCATCTTATCAATTTGAGCGATTGACACTACTCGAACATCGAAATCATTCAGCATCAAGCGAGCTAATGCCCAACCGTCGCCGCCATTATTCCCCGAACCGCATAATATAATTGTTTTGGGTTTACTACTTATTTTATGCTTTCTTGCTATTTTCTTAATCTTTCGAAAAGCGAAATTTGCGGCATTTTCCATCAGTACTATGCTCGGCACGCCAATAGTATTTATCGCATACTCATCTGTTTTTCGAACTTGTTCTACGCTTAGAATGGAAATCATATTCTTTGCTTTCGATTTTATCTATTAAATATTGTCAATGAAGACTGTTAAAGTGTTCAGCAGCATTGTGGTTGTCATTCCTGCGGAACGAGTCTTCGAGTGGATGCAGGAATCTATAACTCTTG
>CAZIIZ010000083.1:0-8474 GCA_964539225.1 uncultured Hyphomicrobiales bacterium
GTTAATTTAGATTCCGAAGAAGACGGTACATTCACTATCGGCTGTGCCGGTGGTATCAATACTGCTGGATTCTATGAATACAAAGCAGAATCTTTCCCAGCAAATTATACAGCTTTCAAATTGACTGTTAAAGGCTTAAAAGGCGGACACTCTGGTATCGAAATTAACGATGGCAGAGCAAATGCTGCAAAAATAATAAATAGAGCTGCTTATACATTAATTAACGATTTAGATGCTAAATTGTCAACTATTGACAGCGGAAACAAGCACAATGCAATTCCTCGCGAAGGTTTTGCTACAATTGCTATCCCAACTGCAAAAATCGAAGAATTCAAAGCTTTCATCGCGAACTTTACAGAAGTACTAAAAGCTGAATGGATCAGCAAAGAGCCAAACATCAATTTCTTCGCTGAAGAAACTGTTGCTCCAGCTCGAGTAATGACTGATGAATTCCAGAATCGTTTAGTGAAATCCTTCTATACTGTAGCTCACGGTGTGTTAAGAATGAGTCCAGACATCAAAGGATTAGTACAATCTTCTACTAACTTCGCTATCGTAGAAACTCGCGAAAATGAAGTTTATGTATTGACAAGCCAAAGAAGCTCCGTAGAGACTGAGAAAATCAACGTAGCTAACAAAGTAAAAACTGCTTTCGAACTTGGCGGAGCTAAAGTCGAAATGGGCGACGGCTATCCAGCTTGGCAACCAAATGTAAACTCCCCAATCTTAAAAGTAGCTGGCGAAGTTTATAAAAACATGTACGGCAAAGAAGCTCATATCGAAATTATTCACGCAGGTTTAGAATGCGGATTAATCGGCGAAAAATATCCAAATATGGATATGCTTTCATTCGGTCCAAATTTAAGAGACGTTCACTCTCCAGACGAAAAAGTACAAATTTCTTCGGTTGGCAGATGTTATGAATTCTTAAAAGCAGTATTGAACAATATCCCTGTTAAATAAATTGTCAATATTCTTGACTACGAAGCGGCTTTCCGGTGTATTCCGGGAAGCCGTTTTGATTATCTGACTCAATATAAACGCACTCCGGCTTCGATTAATCTCCATTTTATTGACTTTAATCTCATTCAAAATAAGAATGCTGATACAGCTCTTATTTTAGAAAAAAATAATGCTTGGTATTATCAAAATAATATATTAGATTGATACGTTGGGGTTTGGGATAGTAAAATAAATTGGAATTGTATGCTCTTCGGGCGTATTCGTGATTGGAATTCTAGTCGGTAGGGAAACTGAATGGAGTTTGCTTTATGTAGTTACGAAAACTAATAATAATTACAAAAGTTTTCCTACAAGTATGCCGAAAAAGTATAGTGTAAAAGTTCATAAGTTCGTTAAAACCAGCGGATTTTCAAAGATGAGTATGCTGAATGTAGATTGAGAGATAAAAAAACTGAAATATTAAATATCTGAGAATAAATGAAAGGAAAAAATATGTTTAAAAATTTGAAGCTGAGTGTTAAGCTATCCTTCAGTGTTGCAATATCAATTATTGCATTTGCTATATTTTTTGCTATCTCGTATAATTCAATTACGAGTACTATTCACGACAGCGATACCAATTACAATTCAATAATGCTAAGTAAGGATTTAGTTGCTGACATTTTACCACCACCACTGTATATTATTGAATCTTATCTTATATGTAATCAAATTTATTTTGAAAACGATATTTCAAAACTCAATGATTACAAGCAGAGATTAATTGGTTTAAATAAAGATTATGGAGATAGACATTTATTCTGGGATAAAGAAACTTCAGATAAAAAAATCAGGAAGCTTCTTCTTGAAGAATCATACAGTCCAACCATTCAATTCTTTACTATTATTGAGAAGGAATATCTTCCTGCAATTGAAGCGAATAACAAAGATAATGCAATCAAAATACTTCTTGAGAGATTGAAACCCTTATATGAGCAGCATAGAACAAAAATTGATGAGTTAGTAGCTTATGCGAACGAAAATAATACGAAAATCTTAACTGCGAACAAGCAATCAATTACAGACTCAGTGAACACTGCTGTTATGATTTTAATTATTATCACGATTATTCTGATAAGTCTAATTATCATTTCCTCGTTAGCTATTAGTAAGTCAATTGCGAAACAACTCGGTGCCGATCCGATGGATGTGCAAGCGATAGCGAACAAAGTAGCCGTGGGCGATTTGAGTTCGATAATTGAAATTAAAACCGGAGATAATTCCTCGCTTCTGCATTCTATGGATCAAATGTCTAAGTCAATTAATGGTTTAGTTGTCGAAGTCAATGCGTTATCTAACGCCGGAGTAGAAGGTAAATTGGACGTACGTGCAGATGCCAATAAGTACAACGGCGAATATAGGAATCTTATCAAAGGCTTAAACAACACGCTCGACGCTGTAATTAAACCTCTCAATGTAACTGCCGAATATGTTGATAGAATTAGCAAGGGCGATATTCCACATATAATAACGGATAATTACAATGGTGATTTTAACAACATTAAACAGAATTTGAATCAATGTATTTCTGCTATTACATTATTAATCTCTGATTCGGATAGCATTTATCAAGCAGTAAAAGTAGGCGATTTGCAATTGCGTCCGGACAGAACTAAACATCAAGGCGATTTTCGAAAAGTTATTGATGGTATTACTAACACTTTAGATACGATAGGAATTGCTTTGGTAGAGAATGTACGTGTGATGACAGAGATGGAAAAAGGGAATCTTGGAGTACGTTACGAAGGTAAATTCTTAGGAGCATTCGCAGCACTGCAAAACACCGTGAACCAAACATTGGAGAAACTACCTTTAGCAGAAACTATGGAAATAATGCAAGAATTATCCCAAGGCAATTTAACTGTTAAAATGAATAGAGAGTATTCCGGGGACAGTTTAAAGCTAAAAAATGCTGTGAATGATACAATCGATTCATTAAATGAAATATTAGGAGATGTACGCTCCACAGTCGAAGAAGTAACTCGTGCTGCGATGCAAGTGTCCGACACAAGTTCTGCACTTTCGCAGGGAGCGACGGAGCAAGCAGCTTCCTTGGAAGAGATTACTTCTTCTATGAGTGAGATTGGTTCGCAAACTCGTCATAATGCCGAGAATGCCAATATGGCTAATGCTTTGGCTCACGAAGCTCGTTCTGCTGCAGAAAAGGGCAATTCTGAGATGGGCGAGCTTACCGATGCCATGACTGAGATTAATGAATCGTCGAAGAATATTTCTAAGATTATCAAGGTAATTGATGAAATTGCTTTCCAAACTAATTTGTTGGCACTGAATGCCGCCGAAGAAGCTGCCAGAGCCGGTCGTCATGGAAAAGGCTTTGCAGTAGTGGCGGAAGAGGTTAGAAATCTTGCTGCTCGCAGTGCAACTGCTGCAAAAGAGACTTCAGAAATGATTGAAAATAGTATTAAGACCGTCGAACGTGGTACAGATTTAGTAACCAAGACTGGTGATGCTTTGAGTGATATTCAGAATAGCTCTGTTAAAGTATCAGATATTATTTCTGACATTAGAACATCTTCAAATGAGCAAGCTCAAGGGATTTCTCAAATCAACGAAGGTCTTACTCAAATTGATACTGTTACTCAAACCAATACTGCAAGTGCTGAAGAAAGTGCTTCCGCAGCCGAAGAATTATCCGGACAATCAAATCAATTACGAGAATTAGTTGATAGATTTAAACTAACAGGCAATTCGGGTAATAATTTAAGTGTTGGGTATCGGAGCAAGCCAGTAATAAGTTCATCGAGAAAGTCGTTAGCATCCCGCTCTTTCTCGCCTGTTCGTGAAGAAGATTTATATGATATGGTCGATGATAGCATTCGAAAAGATAAAATAAGCCATCAACCGAAAGATATAATTCGTTTAGACGATGATGGTTTCGGTAGATATTAATCAACGGCTATAATAATTGTGTAATTGAATCTCCTCATCTTGATTGATGGGGAGATTTTTTTTGTTTGTTAAAGAAATAATTCAAAGAAATTTCGAATATATTCCTGCGTAATTATTCATTTTTAACATTATTTTTCAAATAAAGATAAAATAAATATATTTATTCAAAAAAAAAAATATTTATATTGTAAACGGTAAATTTTTCACTTTCAATCTATGACAAACATTAAAGGAATAATTAGAAGTGTCGATAGTATATATGTAACTATGTAAATTACAAATATTTCAAAATAAATAATTTTATAGGAAATTTTATGAAAATTGGAGCAAAACTAATTTCCGGCTTTTCAATCGTAGTTGGAATTTTATTAATTGTCGGGCTTTATGCATTTTTCACTCTTGGATCTTTAAAAACGGATATGGATTTAACGGTAAATGACCGTTATGTAAAGGTAAAAAGGGTTTATGACTTAGAAATCACCGCTTTTAAAAATGGTATAGCTTTGAGGAATATTGTGTTAGACACGAATATTACTCATTTAAAACAATTTCAAGACGAGATTATTTTACGCAATTCCGAGACTCAAATTGTATTAGATTCTTTGGATAAAACTTTAGCGACAGAAAAGGGCAAAGCCCTTTTCAAAGATTTAACAAAAACCTATCAAGAATATTGTAAAATGCGGGATCAAATCATTCAATTAGGAATAAATGGGAAAAAATCTGAAGCCCAGACTTTGCTTTTTGGAGAAATGAAACCTGTAACAACTGAATATGTAAAAAATCTTACTGAATTACAAGTTTATCTTGCTAAAGTAATGAGCGATGCCGGTGGTGCAGCGATGGACAACGTCAATACTGCCAATTTAATCATAGTCATCGTAATAATATTGTCAATAATTATAAGTATGTCTATTGCTTTAATCATTACTCGAATGATTACTCGTCCAATCAATGATTCTATTGTAGCTGCTGAAAGTATAGCCGAAGGTAATATGAATATTAAATTGGATATTACTAAAAAGGATGAAACCGGGATACTGATGCGAGCCATGAAAAAAATGAGCGAAAGCATTGAAGCAATGGTGGGCGATGCTAATCATTTAGCCGATTCCGCTATCAATGGAAAATTAGACGTACGTGCCAATGCAAATAAATATAATGGTGAATTTAAGAACCTCATAGTCGGATTAAACAATACTTTAGATGCAGTGATCAATCCATTAAATGTAACGGCTGAGTATGTTGACAGAATCAGTAAAGGCGACATACCACAGAGAATCAACGATGATTACAAAGGTGATTTTAACGAAATTAAAAACAATGTTAATCAATTGATTGATACTTTTAATAGCCTAAAATCTGATGTGGATTTCTTAACCGATGGTATCACTAAAGGGAATGTAAAAGATACTCGTGCTGATGCGAATAAACATCTAGGCATTTATCGACAAATTATTTTCGGATTCAATAATGCTTTAGACTTAGTAACTGCTCCTCTTGTTGAAATGTTCGATGTATTGGAAAAATTATCTAATGGTAATCTTTCGTCGAGAATGCAGAATGAATACCAGGGCTATCTTGAAGTAATAAAGAAAAATTTGAATAACACTATCGACTCTTTACCATTGCAAGAAGTTATGTCGGTTATGCAATTTATGGCAGAAGGTGATTTAACTAATAAAATGGTTGGCAATTACAAAGGCGACAGTTTAGAATTAAAGAATACAGTAAATAAAACTATTGATTCTTTGAACGACATACTTGGTGATGTGCGAACTACTGTTGATGAAGTTACTCGTGCCGCTATGCAAGTGTCGGACACAAGCACTGCTTTATCCCAAGGAGCTACCGAGCAAGCCGCTTCATTAGAAGAAATCACTTCTTCGATGAGCGAAATAGGTTCGCAAACTCGTCTAAATGCTGAGAATGCAAATATGGCTAATGCCTTAGCTCACGAAGCTCGTTCAGCTGCCGAAAAAGGCAATGCTGAAATGGGTGAGTTAACTGATGCAATGACTGAAATAAATGAATCATCTAAGAATATTTCTAAAATTATCAAAGTAATCGACGAAATTGCATTCCAAACTAATCTGTTAGCTTTAAATGCCGCTGTCGAAGCTGCCAGAGCAGGACGACACGGTAAAGGTTTTGCAGTAGTAGCCGAGGAAGTTAGAAATCTTGCTGCTCGCAGTGCTACAGCAGCTAAAGAAACATCAGAAATGATTGAAAATAGTATTAAAACTGTTGGACGCGGAACAAATCTTGTTACCAAAACCGGCGATGCTTTAAGCGATATTCAGAACAGTTCTGTAAAAGTAGCTAATATTATAGGCGAAATTACTACTTCGTCCAATGAACAAGCTCAGGGAATCTCTCAAATCAACGAAGGCTTAACTCAAATTGATACTGTTACTCAAACCAATACTGCAAGTGCTGAAGAAAGTGCATCTGCTGCTGAGGAATTGTCAGGGCAATCAAATCAATTGAGAGAATTAGTGGACAGATTCAAATTAACTGGAAGCCACAGCACAGCCGTAAATACTTCATATTCTTCTAATCAACTAAGACGCAGAGGCTCTAATCGTGCCTTATCCGCCAATAGTCAATCGCAAAATCATGCTGATGAGCTATATGATATGTTCGATGATGATGATAAATATTAATTCGTAAACGATTACTATTGTTGTAGATTTTTGTTTTAAAGGCTTCTTCGATTATATATCGAAGAAGCCTTTATTCAAACATAGCAAATAGAATGAATTACGAATTCGCCATCAACCATCTTTCAGTATCAATTGCTGCGGAACAACCTGAGCCGGCGGCAGTAATTGCTTGACGATAAGTATGATCTTGGACATCGCCACAAGCAAATACACCAGGAATATTAGTATAAGTGGACTTGCCTTCAGTTATAATATAACCTTCTTCGTCCAAGTTGATCACACCTTCAAATATTTCAGTATTTGGCTTATGACCAATAGCGATAAAGCAACCTTCAACCGGAATATCTTGAATCTCGCCATTTTTTACATTTTTAACTCTGACGTTAGTCAAAGATGGGAAATTATTTACTGTTTCGCCTAAGAATTCTTCAATTACAGCATCGAGGACTAAATTAATTTTCGGATTAGCTTTAATTCTGTCCACCATAATCTGCGAAGCACGGAATTCTTGACGACGATGTATCAAAGTAACTGAAGCTGCCATATTAGTTAAATAATTAGCTTCTTCAAGAGCCGTATCGCCGCCGCCAACTACTGCAACGTGTTTGCCACGATAGAAAAATCCGTCGCAAGTAGCACATGCTGAAATGCCTCTGCCCCAGTATTTTTGTTCGCTCGGCATATTTAATAATTTCGCTTTGGCTCCGGTAGAAATAATTACTGCATCGGCAGTATATTCTTTGCCTGAATCGTTCCATAATTTGAATGGACGATTAGAAAAATCAATCTTTGTGATGATTTCATATAATGATTTTGCTCCGAATCTGTTTGCTTGCTTACGAAAAATATCCATCATTTCCGGTCCTTGCACTCCATGCTCAAAGCCCGGAAAGTTTTCTACTTCTGTTGTTATCATTAATTGTCCACCGGGTTGCATTCCTTCGAACACAACTGTATCCAAATTAGCTCTCGATGCGTATAATCCTGCGGTAAATCCGGCAGGTCCGGATCCAATAACCACTACTTGATGATGTTCTGCCATTTTATTTCCTTTCTACTGATTACATTGAATAATATATATAAATTATTATGATAATATTTCTTTATTATGATGAAAAATGTTCGTAATTTTCAATTCCAAAATATTCAAAATTATTTTATCTGAGGAAGTATGGACGCAGAAAAGAAAAGATTAGTTTTTATTGACGTACTAAGAGGGTTAGCAGTATTTATGATGTTGGAATGCCATGTCGTTCATGCTGTCATGCGTCAAGAATTCAAAGTAGGTGAAGTTTATAATTTCATTAATATTTTAAATGGGTTTATTGCCGTCGGATTCTTATTTTTGGCTGGCTCTGGATTTATCATAGCTGCTAATCGCAAAGCTGATGATTATAAGCATTTCAGAAAACCATTGTGGGATTACTTGCGTAGATTGGGGTTAATTGCTTTATTGGCTTATGCCTTACACTTACCCGTACTTTCATTTTTTCAATTATTCCATCTAACTCCTGCTCAATGGCTGACGTGGTCTGAATGCGATGTATTGCAAACGATAGTAGCCACTTCCCTATTCGCATTGCTTACCTTGTTCGCCACTCCTAACGTCAAATATTTAAAATATATATTTGCTGTGTTTGCACTTGCAATATTTATATTGGCTCCGACGGTCTGGAATTGGGATCCATTTACAGTCTTTCCAACAATGATTGGTTCATATTTTGCTGAACAGCCAGTTAGTAAATTCCCGTTATTTCCTTGGAGTGGATATTTCTTAGCCGGAGCAGCATTCACAGGATTTTTCTTTGATGCTAAGGATAAAACTAAATTCGTCAAATTTGCTATTCCGATAGCTGCAATTATAATGTTTCTTTGCTACGCATATAGATACGAGAC
>CAZIIZ010000084.1:0-8451 GCA_964539225.1 uncultured Hyphomicrobiales bacterium
AGCTAGTACGCATCATACTCATATTCGGCGGCACTCCAGGAGGAACAAACGCATTAACGAATATTCCGTTGTCGTACAGCTTACGCCAGAAATAAAACGCACGATCCATATCGCCGATGATAACCGGCACGATACCAGTAATACTACGGTAAATCTCGAAACCGAGTTCATCAAAGCCATCACGCATTTTGCCAGCATTAGTTACTAATTGAGTTACTAACTGCGGTTCGCTTTCTAATACATCCAAGGCAGCCAAAGCCGAAGCGACTGAAGCCGGAGTCGGGCTGGCACTAAATATTAAAGCCGGAGAATGATGCTTAATATAATTAATTACTCTTTCTGGTCCAACTACGAAACCGCCCAAAGAAGCAAATGTCTTAGAGAAAGTCCCCATTGTCAAATGAGTTTTATCAGTTAATCCGAAATGGGAAGCAGTACCGCGTCCGCCTTCGCCGATTACACCAGTAGCGTGAGCATCGTCAATTAATAATTTTGCACCGTATTTTTCAGCAATTCTTGTTAGCTCTGGTAAATCGCAAATCTCACCATTTACAGAGAACACGCCATCGCTTACAATTAACTTACCAGCTTTTTCAGGAATACTCTGCATCACTCGGTCCAAGTCAATCATGTCGTTATGTTTAAATCTGACAAAATCAACAAAAGCCCCTTTAGCTGTAATGCACGCATTCATAATTGAAGCATGATTTTCTTTGTCGCAGATCACGTAATCGCCCTTTTGGCATAAAGTAGAAATTAATCCGAGAGCAGTTTGATAGCCTGTACTGAATAATAAGCAAGCTTCGTATCCTAAAAATTTTGCAATACGCTCTTCTAATTCTACGTGCAAATCTATAGTACCGGTCAAATAACGAGAACCCGAGCAACCGGTGCCATAATGTTCAATAGCTCTAATTGCAGCTTCTTTAACGTGCGGATGCGAAGTTAAACCGAGGTAATTATTCGAACCCGCCATTATCATAGTTTTGCCGAGCATCTGCACAACCGGACCTTCATTCTCCTGAATAGGACGGAAATAAGGGTAATATCCTGATTCTTTTACTTCATCTGCCCTTGTGAAATCGTAACATCTTTGAAATATATCCATGTGGTCTCCATATTCAATTATTGATTAATATTTTGCAAATTTTTGTTAAAGAAAGCAAATATGTGTATTTTTTTGCATTTATCAAAATATTTTTTTTAGCATACTGGAATAACTGCATTTTTTAGTTGTTTAAAGGGGAAAATATTACTGAATAAATATATTTCCCCTTTAATTAACGCATTAAAAATGTAACTATACCAATATCGAACTATTTGCCTCTAACTTGTTGAAATATTTATATATATAAACAAACATTAAGCTTTCTCATCGCTATTTCCTTTATTACTACGATTTGCCATATCAATAAATGGAGTGATCAAATCAATAGGAATCGGGAATAATATAGTTGAATTTTTTTCTGAAGCAATATCGGTTAATGTTTGCAAAAATCTCAATTGCAATGAAATCGGATTCGATCCCATTTGAGCAGCAGCTTGGCTTAATCGAGTAGATGCTTCGTATTCACCTTCAGCATTGATTACTTTTGAACGACGTTCGCGTTCGGCTTCGGCTTGTCTTGCCATAGCTCTTTGCATCTCAGGCGGTAAATCAATTTGCTTTACTTCTACTGTAGAAACCGAAATCCCCCAAGGTTCAGTATGTTGATCAATTACCAATTGCAGTCTTTGATTGATTTTTTCGCGTTCGGAAAGCAATTCGTCTAAATCACCTTGACCGAGAATACTTCTTAGAGTAGTTTGGGCAATCTGATTAGTCGCAAATAAGAAGTTTTCTACTTCCATTACTGCTTTAGCAGGTTCAGTTACTCGGAAGTATAGCACGGCATTTACCTTCAGCGATACGTTATCTTTAGTGATAATATCTTGAGGTTCTACGTCTAAGGCGACAGTCCTCAAGCTTACTCTAACCATTTTGTCGATGATAGGAATAAGAAAGATTAATCCGGGGCCTTTGGAGTTAATTAATCGACCAAGCCTGAATACTACAGCTCTTTCGTATTCGCGTAGAATTCGCATAGATGAACCAATTAAAAACACTAAAACCAAAATTATAGGGATAATTACTTCTGAATCCATAAATCCTCCATTTCATAAATGAAACACTAATTTTTTTTGTATAGCAAATTTAAGTAAAGTTATCCAATAAACAATAATAATTTATATTCAAATGCTAATAACGAATTGAATAAAATAAAACGGAAGCCATTTCGTGGAATACCCTGTAAATTTAATACTAAATTATGAATATAAAACAAAGGTAAACAATGTCCTTCGAGATAAAAAATAACGTCTATTGGGTTGGAAAAATTGATTGGGATCTTCGCAAATTCCACGGTGAAGAGTTATCGACAGAACACGGCAGTTCGTATAACGCATATTTAATAAAAGATGAGAAAAACGTATTAATCGATACAGTCTATACTCCATTTTCAGATGAATTTATCACTGAATTAGAGAAAGTAATTGATTTGAATGCAATCGACTACATAGTGATTAATCACGCAGAACCCGACCACAGCGGTGCTTTGCCTGCCTTGATGGCTCGAATTCCGAATGCTAAGATAATTTGCTCCAGCAATGGCTTAAAGTCCATAAAGGGCTATTACCACAAAGACTGGGATATGACTGCAATGAAGACCGGAGAAAAATTAAACATCGGTAGCAGAGAATTAGTATTCGTAGAGAATCAAATGATACATTGGCCGGATTCGATGATGTGCTATTTAACTGGAGATAATATTTTATTCTCTAATGACGCTTTCGGTCAGCATTATGCTCACGACAAAATGTATAGCAGTAAATGCGATAAATGCGTTTTAGAATCAGAGGCGATAAAATATTATGCAAATATAGTGGCTCCATTCTCTAAGAAAGTTGCCAAAAAGTTAGATGATGTAAAAGCAATGAATTTGGATATTGATTATATTTGCCCTTCGCACGGTGTAATTTGGGACGAAAACCCTACTCAAATTATCGAACTTTACGAAAAATGGTGCAACACATATTCAGAAGATAAAGTTGTAATATTTTACGATACTATGTATCAAAGCACTCGTAAGATGGCAGAAGCAATTGCCGAGGGAATTGCACAAATCAGACCAACAATGGAAATCCGATTGTTTAACGCCGGCAAATCAGACAAAAGCGATATAGTTACTGAAATTTTCCGTTCTAAATTAATCCTTGCTGGCTCGTCCACGGTTAATAATGGTATATTGACTTCAGTAGCCGGAATTTTAGATGAAATAATTGGCTTCGCACTCGTTGGCAAAAAAGCATCAGCTTTTGGTAGTTACGGCTGGAGTCCATTAGGCATAAAAATAATAAATACTAAGCTCGCCGAAGCCGGATTTGAAATACTCGGAGAAGGAGCTAAAGCGATGTGGAATCCTAACGAAGAAGCATTAGACAACTGTCGGGCTTATGGACGTAAATTAGCAGAGATGGTATAATTCCTTTGTTGTCATTATTTTAGCGACAGGTTGAATATTGATATTATACAAAAAAAGACTCCGTTACTAGGAGTCTTTTTTTGTATATATGATATATTAATTTCACACAAAATACTAAATACCAGCATCCGTTAGAATATCTTCTAATGATTTTGATGATAGATCGTAGGTACCAGCTTTGGATTTTTCAATAGCATTGGCATAAGCTTTTGCTTTTTTGCCTTCAATATTCAAAGTAGAAAGTAGTCGAACCTTAGCAATAAGAAGTTTTTCTTCTATTGGCTTGCTCAAGAAGTCATCCGCACCAGCTTCAATTGATTTAATTTGATTAGCTACATCGTTCAACGCAGTTACAATTACGACAGGTATGCTTTTAGTAAGCTCTTGAGATTTTAATTTCTTAGAAGTCTCGTAACCATCTAATCGAGGCATCATCACATCTAAAACTATTGCATCGGGTTGGCGAAGTTCCACTTTCTCAAGACAATCAATTCCATCGTAAGCTTCCTGGGCTTCGTATCCATTAGCTTCTAAATATCTTCGGAGTAGTTTGGTAGTGATTTTGTTGTCATCTACTACTAGTATAAAAGGTTTGTTCATAACTTCTCGTACAATTTATTTGTTAAATTCAATTTCAATTTTTTAGATTGATACTACACGCATAGTATTCGGACATCAATTTATAAAAAATTCTTATAATGTGCAAGTTTTTTTTTGCTTTTATTCTTTATCTTAATATTATGAATATTTAATTTTATTTTTACAATATTTTGCGATAACTACAGACGTTTCCTGATTTTATTTAACAATCTGTAATATTGTCTCAATATCGACATTATCATTCCGAACAAAGTGAAAATTTAATTGATTAGTATATAGTTACGGCTACATAGGATTAGCTAGGCTGAATCGCATAAACGATTTCTTCGCTATGCTCAGAACAACTAAATTTCTCGTTTTTTTCACCAGACTGCAAATTATTAGCCTTTTTAAAAAGAAAGACAAGGCGGCGTATATATTTTATCTTGCCTTCTTCTGTCATTCTAAATATTCCATACAATTACAAAAATGCCCTGCTCTATATAATATAAAGCAGGGCATTTAATTTTTAGATCAGTATTATCAGAAAGATTATCCGTTCATAGATGGTCCGGCAGCTTCATTCGGATCGCCAGCTTTGCTAAGCGGAATGCGGATTAATATCCAAGCAATCGCACCTAAAACGACTAAGCTGATGATGAATGGAGGAGACTGCATAAATGCAGGTGGGAACATATCGAACACAGCGAATCCTGCAAAAACTAATCCGGTCAATGCTTCGCCGGCGATTAAGCCTGAAGCGAGCAATACACCAATATTTTCAATTCTTGCATTCTGATTCTCATTATATTTACGCATTTTGCTGAAGAATTCAACAACGCCTTTTACTAATCCACCAACGAATATAGCGAAAGTAGTTTCTAATGGTAAATACATACCTACTGACACAAGCATTGGGCTTTTAACGCCCATCAAGATAAGACCAACGCCCATAAGCATACCAACGATGATTAAAGGCCAAGCCATTTGTCCGCCAACGATACCTTGAGCTAAAATTGCCATCAAGCTGGACTGCGGAGCTGATAATTTCGGACTACCGAAACCGCCGATATAGCCTTGAGCTTTACCCATTGCAATATCGCCATCGTTTAGGAATGATAATACCAAGAACATAACAGCACCGGAAATGATTACGCCGAGTATATCGCCGAATTCCATTTTCCAAGGAGTACCGCCCAAGATATGACCAACCTTTAAATCTTGAAGCATCTCGCCTGCTACTGCTGCAGCGACGCAAACGATAGCAGCAACGCCAAGTACTGTAGCCACGCCTTCGTGTCCGGTAACGCCCATTAGAACCATTACCAAAGCAGTTACTACTAATGCAGTCAAAGTTAATCCGCTGATTGGGTTATTACTTGAACCCATGATACCAACCAAGTAACCGGAAACGGCAGCAAAGAAGAATGCTAAGATAATTAATACTGTAGCAGCTACGAATGAAACTGCAAATGATGCGTGGAAGATAAAGAATGTAATACAAAAAGTAGCAACGGCAACTAGTAGAATACCAGCAACTACTGTGATAAAGCTTAAATCTTTATCAGTACGTGCTGTATTAACTGCTTCGCCTTTGGCAGCTTGTTTAACGTCGTTGATAGCACGAACGATACCGGTAGTTAAGCTCTTTCTCATTTTGAATAATGTATAGCTTGCACCAACCAACATACCGCCGATAGCTATCGGACGAACAATAAATTTCCATACTTGATAAGCAGTATCAATCCATGCTTTAGTGTATGCTTGATCCATAGATAAATTCTTATGTTCTACCATGATAGAATTTGCTATAGCAGTAAAGTCAATTGAAGGAGCTATAAAGTATAAAATAATTGGAGTCAATAAGCCCCAAGCAATCATACCACCGCTAAAGTTTAAAGCGGCTAATTTAGGTCCAATAATATAACCAACGCCCATATATGCAGGGCTAATGCCCGGAGAGCTGACCAATAATCCGCCTTGACCAACGAATTTACTGCCAGTGATAGTTTGTTTAGCGAAGAAAATAAATTTCTCTACTACTTCAGGGAACAATTTGAATTGTGCCCCAGCTTTAACTAAAGCACCGAAAATCATCGAACCGAATAAGAATTTCGATCCACCGCCGCTGTCGCGACCTGTTTTGTGAATTTCAGATGCAGCAACTGATTCCGGATAAGGAAGTTCGGCATCTTCCACCATCACACGGCGAAGCAACGCTACGAACATAATACCCAAAATCGCACCAAAGATTAAAATCAAAGATGACGTAATGTAATTCGATAAAGTGAAGAACGGATTCCAAATTCCGGAGATAAAGAATGCCGGAATTGTGAAGATTGCACCTGCGGCTACGGATTCACCGATAGAGCCAACGGTACGAGCCATATTCTCTTCGAGAATTGAGCCTTTCATTACCTTTAAAATCGCCATACCAATCACAGCCGCAGGGTAAGTAGCTGCGATAGTCATACCTGCCTTTAAGCCAAGGTATGCATTCGCCGCTCCAAGCACTACTGCTAAAATTAAGCCTATTAGCACAGCTTTCAGAGTAAATTCCGGCATATTTGATTCAGCCGGAACGTAAGGTACAAATGGTTTTTTTTCTGCCATCGAACCTCTCCTGTAATTTGTTATTAAACTAGTTATTTTTGTACAATTAGTAAACTACAAATTACTAAATTATCCTGAAAAAACATAGTAATATTAATTGTTTTTTGAGGGTATTTCCGGTTTATTGGCAAAGATTCAAGAATAATGACCATTGAATTATATTCAAGTAGTAATGTAGAATTATTCCAAGCCGAGATTACGTTGATTTTGATGATGTGATATGACGAAGCAATAATTGAATATTTGTTTTTTACTTGGATTCTAATAAAAACAATACAGTTCATCCGTCGGATTAAACTCATCGGATGAACTGTATAATATCGTATAGACTCGTTAACTACATTTTTACTTAATGTATTGCAGTAATTAGCTTATCTTGGTTTCCCATATTTACCAAGCACTTGTAGCAAAGCTGCAAAATCCTTAGGATATTCAGCCTCAAAGGACATTTCTCTATCATCATCGGGATGCTTGATGCTTAGCGAAAATGCGTGCATAGTAATGCGGGAAATAATTGGTTTCTCAACTTCTTTTTTCTTCAGATTAAAACGTTTTTTAATTTTTGATAGGCAAAATTCTGTCGCATTGCCATAAAAATTATCTATCAATAACGGATGCCCAATCGCAGCTAAATGCACACGAATTTGATGATGGCGACCGGTTACTAAATTAATTTCCGCAAAAGTTCCGTGACGATAGCGTTCCTTAACGCTCAAAATCGTCAACGATTCTTTACCACGAGCTGAAGGTACACTGCGTCCCGGCTTGCGTGGATCGGGCATTAGCGGAATATCAATTTCTAAATAATCTTGATGAATCACTCCATCGGCTACTACGTGGTATATCTTTTTGATAGATAAATCTTCAAATTGCATGCTCAGGTTTCTGTGAGCATCGGCATCTTTAGCAAATACCATTATGCCGCTGGTATCTCTGTCCAAACGATGCACTACGAAAATATCTTCATATTCATCAACCAAAAGCGAACGCAAACTCGGCAATGTCTCGTCGTACCTATCGGGAATAGTTAGTAAACCGGCTGGCTTATTGACTATCAAGATTCTATCATCTTCGTAAATTGTTGTATATAATTCTTGCTTTTGCATAATTAGTATTTTATCTCCCCGGCGGCAGATTGATATGTGTTTAGCATTAGCATTGCTATCGTCATCGGACCGACTCCGCCCGGAACCGGAGTAATTGCACTTGCTTTTGGAGAAACAGAAGCAAAGTCCACATCGCCGCAAAGCCTTGTGCCTTTAGCAGAAGTCGGATCCTCTACCCTATTTACTCCAACGTCGATAATTACCGCACCTTCTTTGATATGCTCTGCTTTGATCAATTCAGGCACTCCAACAGCTGCGATCAGAATATCAGCTTGCTTAGTATAGTAGCTAATATCTTTCGTTCCTGTGTGGCAAATTGTAACGATAGAATTCGCAAATTCAGTTTTTTGATACATTAAATTTGCTATCGGCTTGCCAACTATATTACTTCTGCCCAAAACAACGACGTGCTTGCCCTTGGTTTCGATTTTATAGCGTTTGATGAGTTCCACTATGCCGTGCGGAGTACATGGCAAGAAGCACGGCAAACCAATCACTAAACGCACAACGCTTTCCGGCAAAAATCCGTCAACATCTTTAGACGGACTGATTACTTTAATAATTTTTTGTTCGTCGATATGCTTGGGCAACGGCAATTGCACCAGGATCCCGTGAATTTTCGGATCCGCGTT
>CAZIIZ010000085.1:0-8431 GCA_964539225.1 uncultured Hyphomicrobiales bacterium
GTATGTTACGATTACAACCAATATTATTGGTGCAATACTTTTCTATATAGCTTTTAGAATAAATGGCGGAATTTGGTTTCTAATAGCTTCGATATTATTGGTTGCTATTTGCGGATTTTCAATTTTCTTCTTTAATTATTTGAATAAAAAAATTGATGCCGTTTTAAATCAATCGAAAGAAATAAATGACTAATCAAATATTACCCAAAATCCGAGAAGATTTAACTCTGCGTTCAGAATCCGAGAATGGACAGGAATTTGTAATAATAATTGACCCGCTTGGATTAATGCAAGAGGACATAGCTATACCTTTGGGATTTCTGCCTTTGGTTCAGATGTTAGACGGTTTAACCACTATGGACGAATTAAAGCAATTCCTCGACGAAAATTTATTAAATTCGAATGAGATAATTCCGCTGTTCACTAAGGTAATAGCTGTGTTAGATGATTATGCTATGTTAGAAACCGATACGTATTTTGATCAACTCGAATTACTTGATTTATACTATGCAAGTCCTGTTCGCCCTGCCACTTTAGCCGGCATCGCTTACGCTAAAGACAGCTCAGAATTAAGCGAGGATTTGACCAAAATGTTGAATCACTACCCCGACCAATCAAAAATCAACAATGCGAAAGCTGTAATTGTGCCGCACATAGATTTCTATACAGGCGGAGCAGCTCAAAATTGTTATTCATTGGCGTATAAATCTATCGAAGAAACTGATGCTGACTTGTATGTTATATTCGGTACTTCGCATTATTTTTCTTCGTCTGAATTTATGCTAACTCTGAAAGACTACGAAACCCCGTTAGGTACTCTCCAAACTGACACAGAAGTAATAGACGAGATAGCGAAACATTTGAATATTGAAAAATATATAGACGATGCCGCTCACAGATTAGAGCATTCAATTGAAATGCAGACTGTATTGCTTCAGACAAAATTCAAGAACAAATCATTTAAAATATTACCGATTTTATGCGGGTCATATTTTAACAATTCCGACGATGACACAGCAATCGATAATTTCATTTCCGTATTAAAGCTGGCAATTAGCAAATTGGGCAGAAATGTTGTTTATATCGTAAGTGCTGATTTAGCTCACATTGGTGCTAAACACAATAGCCCGTTAGCCGCTTCTGAGAATCGAACAGAATTAGAGAAAGCTGACCGAGAATTAATTACGGAAATTTGCGGACTTTCGGCTACTAATGTCAAAAACAAACTTAAAACAGAATGCGAAAAATGGCAAATTTGCGGTGCTACTCCTATATACACTTTGCTCAAATTGAATGAATTTTCAAATGCAGAGTTAGAATATTACGGACAGTATTTAGAATATGAATTTGATTCTGCCGTATCGTTCGCAACTGTTAGTTTTCAATAATATTTATAATAAAACACAACCCATAATCTATGAGATATTTCAATCCATATATCAAAACTGAAGAAGAATTAGCTAAGCCATTTATGTTAAAGGGAATACCTTCGTCTCCCGGAATGTTTATGGGTATAGCCTCGGTGATACAAACCGAAACAATAATTATCCCAAATGAGAAAGTGCCTCAAGACGAAATCTTAGACGAATTATCAAAATTTAAAAATGCACTTACTGAAGTAAACGAAGAATATCAAGCTACAATTGATAAAATTGATCCATCGCAGCCGAATGTAGCCGCTGTTTTGGAAACCAATTTAATGCTAATCAACGACGAATCATTAGTACAAGAAATCAAAACTCGCATCGGCAAAGGCTATACGGTAGAAAGCTCAATAGTCCATTATTTTGATTTTCAGAAGCAGTTCTTCCTATCAGCGAAAGATTCAATTATCCGAGAGCGTGCTTTCGAAATTGAAAATTTAAAAGAAAGATTGCTTGCTGCTTTACGCGAGAGAACCGTATTTTACGCATTAGAAGAAGGTTCAATTATAGTAGCGAAGTCGGTTACCCCTACGGACTTGGTTAAATTCAGAGAAGCGAAAGTAGCGGGTATTATCACCGAAGTAGGCGGCATCACTGCTCATTGCTCCATCTTAGCTCGCTCTTTCGAAATACCTGCGGTAATTGGCGTGAAAGACGCTTGTAGCCAGATACGAAACGGCGATAATTTGATAATTAACGGTTATTCAGGCTGGACTTTGGTCAACCCAGGCAAAAAAGCAATAGCAAATTATCAATTAAAAAGAGCAATTGAAGAAGAGCATAGAGCAAGACTCGGCGAATTGAAAAAATTAAAGTCAGAAACCTTAGACGGGCATAAAATACTAATAATGTCGAATATTGACTCTGCTATTGATTTAGAAAACGCTGCAGTAGTGAAATCTGATGGTGTTGGTTTAGTACGTACAGAGAGTTTAATTATCACTCTTAATCATTTCCCGAACGAAGAAGAGCAATATCAATGGTATTCGCAGATGGCAGACAGAGCATATCCCGAACCAATTACTTTCCGTGCTTTTGACATCGGAAGCGATAAGTATTCCGAAGGTATCCCTCGGCACGAATCCAATCCGGCATTAGGATTCAGAGGTATCAGATTTTTATTGCACAGACTTGATATTTTCAAATCGCAAATTAGGGCTATTCTTCGCTCATCGAAAAACAAAAATGTGAAATTTATGCTTCCGATGATAATTAGTATCAGCGAAATTCAACAAAGCATCGATTTAATTGAAGAATGCAAACGTGAGCTTAGAGCAAAAGATTTCGAGTTCGATACTACAATGCCAATAGGAATAATGATAGAAACTCCTTCTGCGGCTGTGATGAGCGATAATTTTACGAAATATGTACAATTCTACAGTATCGGCACAAACGATTTAACTCAATATACTTTAGCTGCCGATAGAACCAATGAATTAGTACTCGAAAATTTTGATTCATTTCATCCGGCGGTACTACGCCTAATAAAGCTTACAGCCGATTCCGCAAATAAAGCTGGGATAAGCGTAAGCGTATGCGGTGAAATTGCCGGACATTCCGCAGCGACAAGCCTTCTAATTGGAATGGGAATCAAAGAACTAAGCGTTTCTCCTGCGATTCACTTAGAACTAAAAAAACGAGTGCGAGATACTAATTATTCTGATGCTGTTCGTTTAGCCAATCGAGTGTTAGAATGCGACTCTCCGGCTCAAGTGATGCAACTTTTAGCTTCAGGAACAGATTAATCCCAAGAGCTTTGATATTGTGGCTTGCCAGCCAACGAAAATAATATTTTTTGATTTGCTTACTTCTCAGAACCACGACGATAATGTACAAACATCCAATAATATTCTACCATTTCCTCTATTAAAAATAAATAGAGGAAATGGTGCAACTCAAAACTATTCTCTAGATATTCACGATTTGCAAAATATTTTTTAGTTCTGTAAGGAACTATTGTTACGAATAAAAATATTATTTTGATAGTATTGGAATATTTTGTAATTTTGACTTTTCGCATATAATAACGGCAAAAACAATAATAGACAAGGTCTAAATGCAGTATAATAAATTAAAATATTTGATTTTATTAATAGTTTTGAGTATCTTTTTGTGCGGAAATTTATCTGCTCAAATTAACATAAAAACGAAAGTAAAAGAGCTTCTAAATCAAGCAAATTCTAACGCATTCCTTTCAATCGATAGAAAGTATAAATTAGTAGATTCAGCATATTATTTAGCTCGTAAAAGTAACGATTTCAATCTCGAATCCGAAGCACTATTGCGAAAAGGAGCTTTATTAATTGATATTGGACGTTATCAACCAGCAATCGATACTCTAACTATCTCCTTAAAACTATTTCGGACTGTTTATGAAGAAACTGGAATCGCATATAATTTGACATTATTAGGGAGAGCCTATACCCAGATTGGAATGTATCAAATTGCCAATGAATACTTCAAACAAGCTCAAAAGATATATGACGCAATAGGTACAACAAATTTAATAAATAGAAAAAAAGTGTATATCGAACTCGGCACATTGTACAATTATTGGGGCTTGCTTCATAAACGCTTAAACAATGAACCAATTGCTTTACAATACCACCAAAAGGAATATAAAATTTATTCAGACATCCAAGACAGTTTATTGATGGGTGCTTGTTTGGGTGATATTGGCAGAATTTATAGGAATATGAATCTATTAGACTCTGCTTTATATTATACGTACAAAGGTTATATAATTGTCCGCAAATACGGCGAAACAATATTTTTAGCTAATATTGAAAAAAAAATGGGTTTGGTTCATTTAGAGTTAAAGGATTATATTGACGCTTTAAATTATCTAAATTCGGCTTTGAATAAATTTATTAAATTTGACGATAAACAAGGGATAGTCGTTTGCAAAAACAGTATCGGAAGAATTAATTGCAAAATAGGAAACTTCAAAGCAGCTCATCTGTTATTCGACGAAGCATTGCAATTAGCTTCGGATATTAACGATGTTGACGATTTGCTTTATTCGTATTTGTTTAAAGCCGAAGCTTATTATTTAAACAATCAGCCTCAAGAATCATTAGAATACTATAAAAAGTATCATACTTGCAAGGATTCCATTTATCAAATGGAAAAAGAAGTCAATATTCGCGAATTAGAAATACAGTATAAATTTAAAGAACAACAAACCCAAATTTCTTCACTTAAAGACGATTCGCAAAGAATGATTTACTATATTTCCTCAGCAGTTATCATTATTTTATTAATTATTATTGTGTTGCTCTACAGTAGATACAAAATGAAAGCAAAATTGAATAGCATTTTGATTGCTAATAACGATGAATTAAACAAAGTGTACACCGACGCAGTGGTGTCGAAGCAAGAAGTCGATAATTTAATCAACGTGAAGCAGAATATGATTCAGAATATCAGCACCGAATCGCATACACCGTTTAATATTATGTTCGGTTATTTGAATTTGTTGAAAATTGAAATCAAGAAATATAACAATTCAACTGCGAATTTATATATAGACCAAATCAATACAAATGCAAATTCTTTACTTGGAACAATAAACGACATCTCAGAACTCAATAAAATCGAGAATTCAGATTACAAACTCATCAAAAATGAATTTATCTTGCGGGATTTATTCAATTTAGTTTCTGAGACTATGACTCCCAAAGCTAATGACAAGTTTTTAGATATTAGCTTTATCTGTTCGGACGATATTTCACTCAAAACTGATTATAAGATACTCGAAAGAATTCTTATCCACCTAATCGATAATTCGATAAAATACACGAACGTAGGCTTTATTAGAATCACGGCTAACTTACAGATTAATTCCGATTCTAAAGAAATTACGACAATATCGGTCGAAGACTCTGGAATTGGAATTAGCAAAGCAAAAATTAATAATATTCTAGCCGAATATAAGTCAGAACCAAACAATACAGACCTAAACGATGAAAGATACGGTCTTGGGTTAGCAATTACGAAAAATTTTGTAGATTTATTAGGCGGACGATTAGAAATTTACTCTGAAAAGGAAAAAGGAACAAAAATTAACGTATATTTGTATTCTGAAAACTAAATAAATCTTGAGCAAGGTAATGACACAAAAAAAGAAATTAAATATACTGTTTTTGACTCCGAGGCTTCCATTTCCGCTTATTGGCGGAGACAGATTGAAACCATTCAATATGATTTCGCATCTATCGAAGCTGCATAACGTAACTTTAGTATCCTTTTATCAAGGCAATAGCGTACCACCTGAATACGTAAATGCAATTGAATCTTTAGGTGCCAAGTTGCACGTTATCCTGCTTAATCCAGTCAAAGCAGCTCTGAATTCTTTAGTTTCTAATTCTCCGCTCAATCCTTTAGAAATCAATTATTATACTCAGCCCGCTTTCAAAGCAAAGGTGCAAGAATTGCTTTCAAGCAATGAATTTGATTTGGGTATCTCTTTCTTTATGAGGACAGCCGAATATTTGAAAAACGCCCAAGGAATTAAAAAGATACTGATGGCTGAGGATTGCCGTGTGCTTTATCAGAAACGATCCTATCAAGAATCAAAAAGTATCAAGCATAAATTAATTAGGCTGTTTGAATATTCGACTCTGAAACGCTATGAACCAAACATTGTAAAATATTTCGATGTTACCACTTTAGTAACGCACAACGATATTCAAGCTATGAAAAGCAATGCTCCAGACGCTAATTATAAATTACTGACCAACGGCACGGATATTAAAAACTTCTGTCCGCCTGCCGACAATACTCAACGAAGCGGAATATTATTCAGTGGCAAATTAGATATTTGGGCTAATGTATTGATGGTGCAGAAAATTGTTGAAGATATTATGCCGTTAATTTGGCGAACCTTACCGAATGCTAAATTAACGATTGCCGGAGCGAATCCGGGCAAAGATATCTACAAATACCAAAATGAGAAAATAAAAATATTGCCCAACGTGCCTTCTATGATTCCTCTCTTACAGTCTGCCGCAGTATTTATTCATCCTCATACTGGAGGCACTGGTATTCAGAATAAGCTATTAGAAGCTATGGCTTGCGGCATTCCAGTCGTAACCACTCCAATAGGCAATCAAGGAATCGACGCACGCAACGGCGACGAGGTCTTGCTCGGTAATAATTCAGAAGAATTAGCCGAGCAAGCCATCAGATTATTGCAAAACAAAGATTTGGCAAATCATATATCGAACAATTGCCGAGACTTAATTGTTCGCACTCATTCCTGGGAATCAGTTTTCTCAGCTATGGATGCGATAATAGATGAAATGTTCGATGATTAATGCTTTTTCTTGTAGACCACACATCTCGTATCATTGCATTTTATTCGATATTTTTCCCAGTCAGCTAATTCATAATTAATCGAATAATTCAAATAATCATCACAAAATATCTTCTCAAAACCAATACTAAACAGTAGCTGATCGACTTTCTTCCATTCAATGTGGTCGTCTTGCCATACATGTATGTCTCCTTCGGCTTGCCATCTCGGATTTAATAATTTTTTATACCTTCGATAATAAAATTTCAGAGTAAATAGACTACAAATCTTTTTTATTATACTTGATGAATTATACTTTTTTTTGAATTCAACTAAATCCTTATTATCATCCCAATTCCCAGGTGAAGCATCATGATCAAGAAATAAAACTCCTCCCGGTCTAATAACTCTTCCCATATCTTTTAATGCTGACAAATAATCAGGAATATGATGTAAAACCGAATAGGAAGCAATCATATCAAAAGAATTTGTAGGAATATTTGACAAATCAACTCCATTTATCAAATGAGTTAAAGAATTCGGATTATTAGCAAATTGTTGACGAATTTTCTCCAAAAACCCTTCTGATATGTCTGCTGAAACAACTGATAGACCTAAATCTAGTAAATGAGCTGTCAAATTACCAGAACCACAACCATAGTCTAAAACAGTATATTGTCTTTTAGTACCAGAATCAATTAAACTAACTACATATTTCAATTTGTCCAATAATCGTTGCTGTTCTATTGGATTAAATATTTCAGGATGCACTTTATGATACTTTCCTGCTATTTTATTATGAACATATATGTTATTTTCGATATGATTAATACTCATCTCAAATCCATAAAATAATAAATTCCAAAAATAATCAATTTATTTTATAATCTTAATTTTTATTTTGACAAATTTTTATTATTTTGCAGCTATCGATAATATTCACTATTTATGAAGGTTAAATATGTTACAGAAACTTGTTATTATACTGTCTCTATTGAGTATTTCCCCGTTGTATGCAAATTACCAAGAGTCTTTAGTAGCATTTTGGGATTTCGAAACTATTCAAAACAACAAGTTAGTAGATTTATCAGGAAAAGGTAATGATGGCATTTTTGTTGGAATCCCCGCTATCATCAAAGGCATAGAAGGTCAATGTATGCAATTCTCAGGTAAAGAATTTATTAAATTGGCAAACGACCACTTTATGGATGGCGAATGTGATTTAACAATGACTTGTTGGTTTAAAATTGAAACTGATCCACTCGAACGCCGCCAATTATTTTGTATTAGTGGCAAAGAATCATTCTACGATCCAATGACATTCCAATTTTGGAATGGGAAACCATGGGATTTTGCTTTTGAGGATTGTATCGGTGGGAAAAATGCAATTAGATCGAACCAAAGCAATTTTAATTATACATTAGAAAGAGACCAATGGTATTTTTTAACTGTCGTTCTGTGCGAGGATATGGGGATTTCGACAATGAAGATATATTTAGACTGTAATCTTATAGAAACAGTAGCAAATTTATCTGATATGCAAGCATATTCACAATACGGCCCTGGAAAATTATGTCCTAGTTTCCACCAACCTATGGTTGCCTCAATTGGAGCTTTGTATAACGCAGATTATTGGAACTGGATTGGTTGTATTGATGATATGAAATTCTTTACTACAATGTCACGAGGCACGATTCAGTATGCACAAAAG
>CAZIIZ010000086.1:0-8377 GCA_964539225.1 uncultured Hyphomicrobiales bacterium
ATTTTGCTTAACATAGTCGTCCCACAGCTTGAATGTTTCTTGATTTATTGGTTTGCTTAAGTCCGGTTCGATAGCTTTGCTTATCGAAAGCATCGAAATCGTGCAGCAAATCAATAAGAAAAAATATTTAAACATTATTCTTTAGCCTTGACTGAAGTAAATTTTAATTTCCATACTAAGAAAATAGCTTCCCAAATAATTTTTTTATTCATTTTAGAAACGCCACTACGTCTATCAATGAAAATAATTGACATTTCCTTGATTTTGGCTCCTAATTTCCATAGTCTGTAATTCATTTCGATTTGGAATCCATATCCATTGGAATGAATAGCTTTCAAATCAATTTTCTTTAATGCCTCAGCTCTAAAGCATTTGAAGCCTCCGGTAGCGTCTTTAATCGGAAGACCTGAAATTATTCGAGAATATAAATTGGCTCCATAACTCAAAATTAATCGACGTAAGGGCCAATTAACGACATTCATTCCGCTAATATAGCGAGATCCAATGACCAAGTCGTAATTTTTAATTTCCTCTAAGAATCTCGGAATATCTTCGGGATTATGAGAGAAATCAGCGTCCATTTCTAATATTACTTCATAGTTATTATCTAAGCAGTACTGGAAGCCTTCGCAATACGCAGTGCCAAGTCCCATTTTGCCAGCTCGAGTAATCAAATGAATCCTATCATCATTTTGTTTCATTTCTCGGACAATTTGAGAAGTGCCGTCAGGCGAATTGTCGTCAACGATTAATATATTAATATCATTTTTTACATTGTGTATCGCTGTGATAATATTTCTAATATTGTCACTTTCATTATAAGTCGGAATAACTACGATTGATTTCATATAAGCACCTTGAATATTTAATTAAGCCTGCCCGTGACCTTTCAGCACGACGAAGACTGTTCTGATAATAATTTCTATATCTAATTTTATCGACATGTTTTCTATATAGTAAAAGTCGTCTTTTAATCTATTTTTGATTTCATCTAAATCTTCTTGATATGGTCCGTAATTTACTTGCCACCATCCTGTAATTCCCGGTCTGACTAAGAGTCGTCTTCCGTAAATCGGCAAAATATCCAAATATTTGTTCACTATTTCCACACGTTCAGGTCTCGGTCCGACTATACTCATGTCTCCAATTAATACATTCCAGAATTGAGGAATTTCGTCTAAGTGAGATTTGCGAATAAACTTGCCAAATTTGGTAACTCGGTTGTCGTTCACAGTAGTCCATAGACCGCCGGTATTATTTGTATTGCTAATCATAGATCGTAGCTTGAAAATCGTAAATTCTCTGCCATCTTTGCCGACCCTTGATTGAGTATAGAAAACCTTACCCGGAGAATCTAATTTCACGCCTAAAGCGAGTAATGCCCATATAGGAAGTCCAAATATCAGCACAATAGTACTAAACACAATATCAATTAGTCTTTTTACCGCTTCTTCCCAAGGCTTGAGCAATATTGTATTAATTTCAATAAATGGAATGCCATACAAAGGGAATGCCCTCGCCTGACCTGTGAATACATCGTATAAGGAAGGCGGGATTTTAACTTTGATTTTATTTTTAGTGCAAAAAGCAGCAATTTTCATCAGTATTTCGTGATTCTGGGAGTCGTCGGCTATTATTATTTCTTTAGGATGGTATGCTTCGACTATTTCCGGCAGGAATTCTATATGCCCAAGAGTTCGGAAATTTCCGGTTGTTTCCGATACATCTGCTATATATTCGTCTTTATCTATATGCACAAATCCTTCGGGCTGTAATCCCCACGAAGGAGAAGCAGCTATTCTGTCTAATATTTCTTTGCCTTCGGAGATTTTAGCAATTACAATAGTTGAATACGAAATCATACGATATTTTCTTAATCGGCTTTGTAAAATGCGAGACATAATTCTGCCTATAGTAACACTAGCAGTCAGAAGCCCGAAGTAAAGTAAGAATAATAAGCGAGGAGCTGAACTACTATCCAAAAATACTAAGAAGAAAATAATTAATGAACCGCCGAAACAAGTTTTAAATACCTTCCAAAATTCTTCAAATGGAGATATTGAATACATATTTCTATATAAACCCGAACTCCAAAATGCTAATAACCAGAATGTAGCCAAAGTCGCATTAACAATTACCAAATCAAAGACGTTGTAATCAACAGAAGTCTGAACTATGCCGCTTTCAAAGCGGATAAAAAAGAAAATTACAAAAGATAGTGAAATTGTAAATAAATCAAATACGAACTGTGATAATTCGGGTATAAAGGTATTCCATTTGCTATTTTTCTTATGAATAGTAATTGTATCTTATCCTTAATAATAAATATATCTTAGACGAATAAAATAAAATAAATTGAGTGTGTTGTGTAAATTTTCCCATATAATGAGCAAATCTATCCATTATAAGCATCTTTTACTAATTAATGGGGTATTATATAAATTGTTAATTCGATTTACTAAAGTTTTCGGACTAATTCCTAAGAACAATTTTGCTCGAATACGCATACGGATTAATTGATATTCTATGTGGTATTACCTGAAAAATTGAGTGTGTTGTTTAGGTTTACTCATTATTTTGATTCAATTTTTCCGCATAAAGAATTCCTGAATTTTCTATACTAATAATGAATTGTTAAAATCATTCGGCGATAATTCTATCGAACAATCTGATTATGAATAAGCGAAAGATGAGTATAATGATTAGTTTGTTGGAGAAAATGATTTTTTTCTTGCATATTGAAAATGAATGTGTTATATTTATTTGCGGTTATTTATTAAATGCAGTATTTGTTTTAGATAAAGAAAAAATGAAAGGTAGGAGTTCGACGATGAAAAGGATAAGCGAATTTAAGCATCTGTTCTTTCAAAAGATGCAAAGCGGAGCTTTGATACTTAAAGTATTGAAACAATCCAAAAGCGAAACCGACTTCGAAGTGATTAGTAGCAATGAATATATTTATGATTTTCAGCAGATAAACGAAGATATACGCGAGAATATGTTGTCTGATTTAGCGAGAGAATCAGAATTATTTTCTGCTATAGAAGTAGCAGTATTGAAGTTCTATAATGATGGCACTGAGAGCCATCGCTATTTATATAAAGATAAAAGTATGTTAGTAAAGATGAATATTTTCTATATTCAAAAAGGAATTATTTGTTTGCTGATTCGAGAAAAAAGAAATGATGATAAAAATTATGATATAGCTTCTGATGAACTCTTGGAAATCTATAATGCTTGTTTAGCAAATGTAGAAGAATGCGTAATTATTTCAGATTATTACGAAGATAATATTATCCTAAGTAACTTAGGCAGTATGGAAGACAGCCGATTTAGTAATATAGAATTAAAATCTAAGAAAATAAACGAGATAATTTTTTACGACAACGACTGGAAAACATTGAAGGAAGAAATAAATGACAACCCCGAACCTAATTATCCAATATATGCTGATGGTAAGTTTGTCAATAGCGACGGCTTGGAATTGCCATTTTTAGCCAAAATGAAGCGAATTGAAATTAACTCGAAATCTTTACTGCTAACAATCGGATTGATGAAATAGTATTTAGGGAGAAATATGAATATTTTGAATGAAGTGCAGAAATATCCAAGCAATGAGAGGAACGTTAAATTCAATGAGCCAGTAGAATTGATTGCTGAACGGCTTCGCCTACAACACCGCATAGATAAAGCAATTCTATCGGCTTCGACTATAGATGATATTATTGGAATGGCAATTAAATATTTAAAAGAATATCATAATTGCCGTAGAGTTAGTTTGGCATATATCAATCAATCGGAACTAACTTACCAAATTGTAGCTTGTGAATCAGATGTTCCTTCTTTGACTTTAAACGATGTAGTCTTACCATTAAAAGATTTTCGATTGACTAAAGAGTTTTATGATGGTGCTCCAATCGTCATTCCAAATATCTCATTGCTCGACAAACAAACAGTAATAGAACAAATATTATTACAGGAAGAGGTGGTTACTTATATAAGTATCCCTCTAATTGGAAATGGTGAATTAATCGGCGGACTGAACCTTGGTCATACGATACCTGGGTATTTCGATGAAAATGATATTCAAATGGCGATGGAAATTGCCGATTCGATATCGGTAGCAATTGCTCAACAAAGATTGAAGCAGCAGATTTGTCGGCAAGCAGAGCGTTTGTCTATTATCCGAGAAATAGAACATAGCATAATCAATCAAAAATTTACTTCTAAGATTGCTCACACAGCAGTGAGCAAAATTAGAGAATTTATGCGGTGTCAGCAGTCGGTAATAGTGCTATTTAATTTGAAAGATAATTACGTAGAGCTGATAGCCGATGATTCTGTTATATCTATAGGAAGAAGTATAGGCGACAGAGTTTCGCTTGATTATTATATAATAGCCGACGATATATATAATTTTGAATCTGTTTACGAATTTGATCTTAGTTTGAAATTGGACAAAACTCAGATAGAAACTTTAATGTATGAAGGCGGAATTCGCTCCTATATTACTGTGCCATTAGTAGCACATAATGAATTATTAGGTGCTTTCAATTTGGGGGCAGATAGAGTAAATGCTTTCTCGACTGAATATATTGAAACCGTAAAAGATATAGCAAGATCTGTGGCTATCGCTCTATATCAGTCGCAATTGCACGAGCAAATAATATCTTATAGCGAAGACTTGGAGCGAAAAGTAGAGCAACGCACCAAAGATTTAACCGATGCCAATAGTCAATTGCTGGAGAATAAAAAGTTAATGCAGCATATAGCGGATAACGTGCCGGGAGCTGTATTCAGATATTCAATATACGAGAATTTGGATTATAAAATTAATTTTATCAGTCTCGGTTGCTTTGATATTTTCGGACTTAATACTGAGCAAATGATTGGCAGAGGATTAGAAGTATTGAATATTATGCCGGATGATAAACCAGCATTTTTCGATTCATTGTTGCATAGTAAAGCAAATCTAAGTCAATGGGCGTGGGAGTTCAGAATTGTTATTTCAGACAAGGAAACAAAATGGATTAGAGTGCTTGCTCAACCGGTGATTGACAAAAGTGGAACGGTTACTTGGACCGGCACCTTTACCGATATTTCTAATTTAATTACCTATCAAGAAGAAATTATCCGATTAAATAGTGAATTGAAAGAAAACGTAGTGCAATTGCAGGCGACCAATAAAGAGTTAGAAGCGTTTTCCTATTCTGTTTCGCATGATTTGCGTTCACCGCTTCGCAGTATGAACGGATTCAGCGAAGTATTAGTAGAAGAATATGCCGATAAATTAGATGCTACTGCTCGAGATTATTTGTCGAGAATCCAATCCGCTAGTAATAAAATGGCGAACCTAATTGATGATCTATTGAAATTATCTCGTTTAACACGTACCGATATACAAAAACGCGAAATTGATCTGATACCAATTGCTTATGAAATAATGGGCGAATTATGCAAGCAGTCGCCTAATAGGAAAATTCAAACAAAATTTCAATCAAGTATTGCAGTTTATGCAGATTCTGCACTAATGAAAATATTGCTAAATAATTTGCTCGGTAATGCTTGGAAATTTAGTTCGAAAATCGAGGATACCATAATTGAGATTGGTTCGGAATTAATTGATGATCGAGAATATATTTTTGTGCGGGACAACGGAGCCGGATTCGACGGAGCTTATAGTCATAAAATATTTGGAGCATTCCAGAGATTGCATACCGATAGAGAGTTCGATGGCACAGGCGTAGGATTAGCAATAGCACCGCGAATTATAAACAAACACGGTGGAGAAATATTCGCTAAATCCAAAGTGAACGAAGGATCGACTTTCTATTTCCATTTGGGATAAGCTGTTCAATTCAAGAATTACAAAATAATATGAAAAAGCTACGTGATTAAATTAACCACGTAGCCATCTCGACTCAGTATGTAATCGTATTAAAATCTATCGGGATAATCTATTTACGAAAGCATTAACAGCCTTCGAAACAGCAGATACCACCCCAGCCAATTGCATTACCGGAGGAGCGATACGAACTTGCACGGCTTCTACCAAATTACGAAGCGGATCGAAAGTACCGACTATTCGATTGATTTGCTCTTGCACATCATTCGTAACTTCGATAAATTCGAGGGCTGATTTGTCAATCAATTGCATAGAAGTAACAGCTTGGGTTTTGATCTCGCCAATATCTTCTACAGCTTTACTGAACGACTTCGTTAATTCAGAGAAATTATCCTGCAAGGTGTCTAAAGTTCTACTGATTTTCATAAACATAAAAATCATAATTAGCACAGCAGAGCAAATCCCGATTATCAGTACTATTTCCAAAGTAGGAGTCATAATCAGTCCTCCTTAGGCTTCGTCGCTCTGTGCTTTTAATTCACTTTTGAAAGCGTCTGCACCGGCTTTAGCGGCATCTTTTACAGTTTCATATTTACTAACTATTTCAGTTTTGGCTGATTCTGCTTTGTATTTAGCATCTGAGAACAAATCTTCAGCTTTACTAATTATATTGCTGGCTTGTTCTTTCGCAGCATTGATAATCTGTTGAGCTTTAGCTTTACCATCAGTTATAGTAGTAGTAACAGCACCGCCGACTTTGTCCTCGATTACTCCATAGTAATCTGAAGCTTTGTCGTAAATATCCGTTGATTTAGTGGCAATATCTTGTCTTAATTCTTTGCCACTTTTTGGGGCTAACAATAAAGCAGTAATTGCACCAACTGCACCGCCAACAATAGCTCCCATTAAAAAACCTTTTGTGTAATTCTGTTGATTGTCTGACATAATAACCTCCGTTATATTATATTTTATTACCAACTCTCCGGTAATGTAATCGGTTTATTTTGAGTTGATAAAATTAATTCTGCTAATTCTCGCACGGCTCCATAGCCGCCATTTTTATTTAAGATTAGATGAGCCACATCTTTAATTGATTGGACTGCATCATTAGGGCATACTGCTAACCCCGCAATAGTCATAGCTTGCAAATCATTAACGTCGTCGCCTGCATAAGCGATTTCGTCTAAGGATAATTTACAATTTTTAGCAAATTCCTCTAAGCTATGTTTTTTATTCCTTGAACCAAGCATCACGCTTCCAATTTTTAGTTTTGTAGCTCTTGAAATAACTATTGGAGAATTTTCACTGGTTAAGATTGCTGTTCGCAATCCGGCTTTGTGCAATAACTCAATTCCCATACCATCACGAAGCGAGAAACGTTTCATTTCTTCGCCGTTTCGGGAATAATATACAGTAGAATTAGTCAAAGTGCCGTCCACGTCCATTACTAATACTTTTATTTTCTTAATTCGTTCGATTAAATCAATTGTTTCCATATTTTTTCTTAATTTTGTAATCTTAATGTTTCCAGTACAATGTGAAACGATTTTACTAACAAAATATTATAACAAAATGGATAATTCACTGCTTAGAGATTATATAAATATACATATCGGATTGAAAGAAGAATGCTTCGATATGGCTTTTGCACTTTTGCAAGGTTTCAAATTCACAGGTATCGAAGAAAAATTCGATGAAATTGTGATTTCATATTTAGCTTCTGATTGGACTGACGAAGTTCGCAAAGAAATTATGGATATTCTTCATTCATTAGATTCGGAATCGTTTATTATTAACGAAGAAACTTTTGCGGAAAAAAATTGGAACGAAGAGTGGGAAAAGAACGTTGAACCAATTGTAGTAAGCGAGAATATCATCATCACTCCTGAATGGAAAAAAGACGATTTTAATGCTAAATATAAAATTATTATTAATCCGAAAATGTCATTCGGCACCGGCGACCATCAAACTACTCGTTTAGTATGTAGATTGATGGAAAAAGTGAACCGTCCGGGTGCATTCTGGATAGATGCCGGAACCGGTACCGGCGTTTTAGCAATTTTTGCTGCTTTGCTCGGAGCCGATAAAGTATTTGCTTTCGATAATAATATTTGGTCGATAGAAAATGCTAAAGAAAATTTTGCGATGAACAACGTAGCCGATAAAATCGAATTAGCCGAATTAGATATTGAAAATTGCGAATTGCCTCATTGCGACTTTATCGCTGCCAATTTGTTCCTTAGCTTAGTAGTGCCGGCTATGCCTGTGTTCTATAAATCATTAGCTCCGAAAAAGGGCGAATTGCTAATTTCTGGAGTGTTAAAATATCATTTGCAGGATATTTTGGACGGAGCAAAAGCTAATAATTTCGAGCATATCGAAACTATTATGGAAGATGAATGGGTAGCCGTGCATTTGAAGGCTAATTAATCCATGGATAAACAAATTTATGCAGCTCTTGATTTGGGGTCGAATACTATTCTTATGCTTATTGCGGAAGTGTTTCCCGATGGTTCATTCAAGGTGTTAACC
>CAZIIZ010000087.1:0-8373 GCA_964539225.1 uncultured Hyphomicrobiales bacterium
TGATTTTCCGCTACAGCCAGGCGACAGATTGTATATCAGAAGAATTGAAAACTGGCCTAAAGATAAATATGTAATAGTGCAAGGCGAAGTTCGTTATCCTGGATACTATCCCATTAACGAAGGCAAGGACAAAATTAAGGATTTGATAGAGCGTGCCGGAGGTTTTACCGAGATAGCCTCTTTAGATAATTCGATAATGATCCGTCAAGCTGAATTGAAAAAGGAAGACACAGAGATGAAACGTCTCTATTCTCTTCCTCCGTCGGAAATGAGCGAAAACGAAAGAAGATATTTTCAAGCTCGTGTGTCGGAAATTAGAGGGATAATGTCGATTAATTTTGATAAGATTATGAATAATATCGCCAGCGAAGATAATATATTATTATTAGATCAAGATTCTATCTATATTCCTAAAATTAATGGCTTTATTAATGTCCAAGGAAGAGTGAACAATCCGGGTTATGTATCGTTCAAACCGGGATACACTTACGAACAGTATATTCAGCTCGCCGGAGGCTATGGCTTTCGTGCAGATGAATCTGCTACTTTAGTTACTAAATCTAAAGGACAACAATATAAAGCAAAAGATAAAAATTACGTATTGGAACCAGGCGATTATATACTTATTTTGCCAGAGACCGAAACTACATTTTTCCAAATATTTACAACAGGATTAACTATTGTAACTCAATTGATTACAATATTTGGTATCGTATATTCTGTAATCAGACTTAAATAAACGAGGGAATCAAATGAAATTATTTAAAATGCCAGAGGGAAAACAAGAATTAACTCTCACGAATCTATTTAAGTTATGGCGATTGAATATTAAGCCAATTAGTATTTGTGTTGGTACTTTTATAGCTCTTTCTGTAGCCTATACTTACGTAGTACCATCAACTTATTTATCTTATGCTTCGATAATTCCTCCAGACACAGGATCGTCCGGCGGCGGTTTATCTTCATTCCTCCAATCGCTGAGTGGTGGTTTATCAATTGGTGGATTAGGAAGCGATAATAAAGTATTATTATTGGGCGATTTTATAAAAAGTCGGGAAGTAGCAAAATACATTAGCGATTCCTTAAAATTGAGAAGCAATCCATTGTTTAAAGATGTAGAGCCTGAATTACTCTATGATATTATTAATAAATCAATTGAAATAAAAGTAAATAGAAGCGGCTTGATAATGCTTACCGCCGAAACCGGTACACCTTATTTCCCAAACGGTGATGACATGAAAATGGCAGCTAAATTATCGGCTGATATTGCCAATACTGCTATTGCAGGATTAGATTATTTGAGCAGAAGTAAAAGTGTGTCTAAGGCAAAGCGTAAGAGAATCTATATAGAGCGTATGCTCAACGAGAAAAAAGTATTACTTGATTCAATTGATAATGAATTAGAAAAATTCCAAAAATCAAATAAAGTATTGGCAATTGACGAACAAGCTAAAGCCATACTAACAGCCTCGGCTAATATCGGTTCGGAATTGGGCAAAGCAGAAGCAGAATTAGCCATGAAAAAATTTGATTTTAATTCTAATTCGCCCAGCGTCAAAGCTTCAGAAGCTGCCGTGCAGAATATTCGCAACCAATACATGCGGTTGCAGGACGGTGGATTATTAGGAAGTAATGATTACACTTTTGCTTTGTCTGATATGCCGAAATTATTCAGAAAGTATGTGAATTTGGTTCGCGATAAAAAGATAATGGAGCAAATTAATTTATATTTAGAGACTCAACGCTATCAAGAAGCAATACAAGAACAAAGCGACGTACCTACGATTGAGCCATTAGACAGTGCTGTTGTTCCACTTAAACGCGAATCACCATCAAGAAAATTAGTAGCAATTTTAGCACTTTTCTTATCGACAATTTTCGCTCTTACGGCTAATACATTTTCGGCTATTAAAAATCAACAATTCACAGTAAGGAATAGCGATGCAGAATAATTCAATTTGCAAAAATATCCTAATTACCGGTGCAGCCGGATTTATCGGTTGTAACTTTATCAATTATTTATTAGAAGATCTAAAAATCACAGATATTAATTTGATAATTTTGGATAATTTATCTTATTCAGGCAATTTAGAGAATTTAGCTTTTGCCGAGAAATATTCAAATTATAAATTCATCAAAGGCGATATTTGCGATTCTGAATTATTAGATTCGATATTTACTGAGTATAAAATTGACGGAGTGATTAATTTCGCTGCTGAGTCGCACGTGGATAGGTCGATTATTAGCTCTTTGCCGTTTCTGAATTCAAACGTAGTTGGAACGGTCGCATTATTAGATGTGTCTAAGAAACATGCTATTACTAAGTATTTGCAGATTTCCACAGATGAAGTATATGGTTCGCTCGGCGACGAAGGCAGCTTCAATGAATTGAGCCAGATTAAACCTAATTCTCCATATTCTGCATCGAAAGCATCGGCAGACCATTTTGCTATATCGTATTATAAAACTCATAAAATGCCGATAGTAATTACTCGTTGCTCGAACAATTACGGTCCAAATCAATTCCCAGAGAAGTTGATTCCGCTGATGATATTAAACGCATTAGAAAATAAAGCTCTTCCGGTGTATGGCGATGGATTGAATGTGCGAGATTGGATTTATGTGTCAGACCATTGCTCGGCGGTATGGACAGTATTTAATAACGGAAAAAATGGTGAAGTTTATAATATCGGTGGCAATAGCGAATTGACTAATTTGCAAGTAGTGAAAACAATATTGCAAAAATTAGGCAAGGACGAATCATTGATTACTTACGTCGCAGACCGTCCCGGACACGACCGCAGATATGCGATGGATATTAATAAAATCAGCTTTGAATTGGGCTGGACTCCCGAGATTAGTTTCGAACTCGGTTTTGAAAAAACTGTAAATTGGTATTTAGATAATTTAGATTGGTGCCGCAAGATTCGCTCCGGAGAATATTTGAATTATTATAAAGAGCAATATGGAAAAGAATTATAAAACTTAGTGAAAAATGTAGAAACTGTGTTTTTTGTCATTCTGAGGTCTCAAAGAAAACTTCGTTTTCACTAAAAGAAAATGACATATCATATTAAGCCTTTAGAAATTATGTAGAGAAAATTCATGAAATCATTCTTATGATTCAGCGTAGCTAATTTTCTCTACATAATTTCACTTTATCCTCACTTTTGGGGAATTTGGGAAAGTGTGTCATTTGGAACGTAGTGAAGAATCTATTGGATAGTAAGGATTTGCGATAGAATTGGATTCTTCGTTAAGCTCAGAATGACTATATTTCTTGTATTTTCAACAGACAAATAAGATTATTTCACGAATCCAATCGTCAATAATATTCGTTGGATAGTAATAGTCCATAAATATAGAATAATAATATATATAAAGCATTATAATATGAGTTCTGATATAAAATTAGATGAAAGAAGCGAAGCGATACTTCGCAAAATTCAAAATAAAGATATTAAAGTAGGCGTAATCGGTTTGGGTTATGTCGGTTTGCCGTTAGCGGTAGAATTTGCTAATCAAGGCATTGATACAATGGGCTTTGAAGTCGATGATTTCAAGATCAATAAATTAAATGCCGGCGAAAACTATATCGAAGATTTAAACGATAAATACGTTAATTCTTTCGTAGTTAGTGGGAAATTGAAAGCCACTAAAGATATAACTAAGTTAGCTGAATGCGATGCCGTGTTTATCTGCGTGCCTACTCCGTTCACAGATAATAAAGATCCCGATATTCGCTACATACTGGATTCGGTGCGAAGTCTTTCTGCAAATATGAAGCACGGAGCAGTAGTAATTTTGAAGTCAACTACTTTCCCCGGCACTACTGAAAAGTACGTAATGCCTTTATTGGAAAGAACTGATAGAAAAGTAGGGATAGATTATTATCTCGCATTCTCTCCGGAGAGAATCGATCCGGGAAATAAAAAATGGACTACCAAAAACACTCCGATTGCAGTCGGCGGCGTTTCGCCAGTCTGTACTAAATTAGCTGCTGCGGTTACTCATATAGCAGTTGAACAAATAGTAGAAGTAAGCACTCCGGCTATCGCTGAAATGGAAAAATTGCTTGAAAATATTTTCCGAAGCGTAAACATAGCCTTAGTCAACGAAATGGCTCAACTTTGCGACCGTATCGGTGTAAATATTTGGGAAGTGGTGGATGCTGCGGCTACTAAACCGTTTGGATTTATGCCGTTCTATCCCGGACCCGGTATCGGCGGACATTGCATTTTAATTGATCCATATTATTTAGCGTGGATGGCTCGCGAATATGATTTCGTAACTAATTTTATCACTTTAGCCGCTGAAATCAACGAAGATATGCCTTTCTATGTGCGAGACATGGTAATTAAAGAAATTGCCAAACAGCCTATAACTTTGAAAACTGCAAAAGTATTAATTCTCGGTATGGCATTTAAAAAAGACGTAAATGATTTGCGTCATTCGCCTGCTTTGAAAGTATGCGAATTATTAGACGCAGAAGGTATTAGCAATGTGGATTACTACGATCCATACATCCCTGAAATTAAAATTGAAGGTAAAATCAAAAATTCAATTCCAGGAATTAATCCGGAAGAATTAGCTAAGTACGATATTGTGCTGATTACTACGGATCATACTGTTTTTGATTTCCAAATGATTGCCGAAAATTCGAATATAGTAATTGATACACGCAATGCTTGCAAAAATGCTCATAACAGAGAAAATATAGTTTTACTTGGAGATGGTAAATGAGAAAAGTAATTTCAGTAGTCGGTGCTAGACCGAACTTTATGAAAGTAGCTCCTATAGATAGAGCATTCCGCAAATACAAAGATACAGTTGAGCATTTGATAGTGCATACCGGGCAGCACTATGATTATAAAATGAGCGATGCGTTTTTCCAAGATTTGGAAATGCCCGAACCTTCGCATTATTTGAATATAGGTTCCGGTTCGCACGCAGAGCAAACTGCGAAAGTAATGATAGAATTCGAGAAAATTTGTTTAGAGATTAAGCCAGATTTAGTAATCGTGGTTGGCGATGTTAATTCTACTATTGCAGCAGCTCTTACAGCTGTAAAATTAGGCATTCCCGTTGCTCACGTTGAGGGCGGACTACGCAGTGGCGACCGATCAATGCCGGAAGAAATCAATAGAATCGCTACTGATGCTATTTGCGATTATTGCTTCGTTACCGAACCTGTCGCAATCGAAAATCTAACTAAAGAGAATTTCCCGATGAATAGAGTTCGTCTCGTCGGCAATACTATGATTGATTCGCAAGTGTTCGCTTTACCGAATGCCGAGAAATCGAAGGTGCTATCGGATAATAATCTTATAGAAAAAGAATATGTGCTTGCTACTATTCACCGTCCGAGCAATGTGGACTCGCCTGAACAATTAGAAATGCTATTGAAAGTCTTTGGGCATTTATCCAAACACAGAAAAGTAGTATTCCCGATTCATCCTCGTACATTGAAAAATATAGATAAATTTGGTCTTCAGCATTTAGTTGAAGATAATAACAATATTATATTCTTAGAGCCGCTCGGTTATATTGACTTCCTCGCATTGATGAAGTCTGCCGATTTCGTGATGACTGATTCCGGCGGTATTCAAGAAGAAACCACTGCTCTTGGTGTGCATTGTTTGACATTACGCACAAGCACTGAACGCCCAATAACCGTGAAAATTGGTACAAATCAATTGATTTTGCCTAAATATGATAATATCATTGAAGCAATTGATAATATGCTTCACAATGAACGTAAAGTAGGCGAAGTGCCTTCGAATTGGGACGGCAAAGCAGCAGAACGTATCTGCTCAATTATAGTAAACGAAATATTTTCTTAATAATAATGAATTAGCTAAGGGATTAAAGAATGACGAAAAAAGCATTTGCTCTGATTATAATGATTATGTGCTGGAATAACGCCTTTGCTCAAACTAAAGGTTTGTCCGGATTAGACCCGGAAAAAATGATGCTCGACGGAATGCAATCCACTCTCATCGGCGATAGCAAAATGAGTGCGGAGTCTATGATTATCGGCGACATCGTCGAACCTGATTATTATAAAGTTGGACCGGGCGATGTCTTGAATTATTACAACTTAACGACTTCGTCGAATAATATGCAATTTGTAACAGTATCGCCGGAATGCTCTGTATTTATTCCGCGCGTGGGCGAAGTAAACGTTAGAAACATGACAATTACTCAAGCCAAGGCTGCTGTTATCGCAAAGGTTAAGGAGCAGCAATCAAATGCTGTCATTACTCTGAGTCTCTATAAACCAAGAAAAGTATTCGTTACTTTAAGCGGGAACACTATAAATAACGGGATTTATTCGCTTCCTGCTTCGTATCGTATTTCTACAGCGATTCTTGCAATTTCTAAGATGTCTGAATCCGATCAGAAACAGCCACAATTGCTTTATAATTACGAAAGATCGCTTGATAAAAAAAGGAAAATGGACGAAAAGTTTAATAGTAGCGGTATCGGAAGCCAATTAGATTACAGTAGTAGATATTTATCCATTATCCGCAAAGATGGCTCATCAGTTACTGCCGACATCGAAAAGGCAAGAGTAAATAATGATATTTCTCTAGATCCTTACGTCCAAGAAAACGATAAAATAGTGCTGCCTTTTAATAATGACGATATTTCTTATATATCAGTATCTGGTGCTGTTAATCGTCCTTGCTTAATTCCATGGAAAAAAGGCGACAAAATATCTGAATTAATTAAAATTGCCGGAGGACTTTCCGCTCAAGCTGATATATCGAATATATCACTTACTTACCCGACCGGAACAACTTCTCCTTTGAATTATAATTCTACTAATAATACATTCTCTCAAGATATAGAAATCGAACCCGGCTGCGGAATAGCAGTAGCTTTGAGCGAAATAAAGAAATCCAACAAACAAAGTGCTTTCGTATCGCTAAAAGGCGAAGTGAAAAAGCCTGGTATTTATCAAATTTTAGAAGGCGAAACTAAGCTAAAAGATGTAATTGAGCAAGCAGGCGGTTTCACAGAAAATGCCTATTTGCCGTTAGCTAATATTTATCGTTCGGAAGGTAATTCTGTTATTTCAAAATTTGATGACAGCTTTCAGGAATTTTTTAGAGCATCGGATTTAACTATGGAAGATTCTACAAGAGTTAAAAATAATATCTATCATTCATTGCCAATTGTATCTTGCAATTTCGCAGATTTGTACGTTAATAATTCTGAGGAAGATAATGTTAAACTGCAATCTGGAGATTTAGTAAGCATACCTAAATGCCCCAAAACTATCTACGTGTTCGGTTATGTAAATAAACCTGGGTATTTAGACTTCGAACCCGGTAAAACCTTAGAATGGTACTTAAAACGTGCTGGCGGAGTAACCAAAGGCGGCAAGCAAGGCAGAGCCAGAATTATTCGTGGTAATAATAATGCTTGGGTAGAGGGCGACGAAAAAGTATTCGTTTTCGCAGGCGATAAAATATTCGTGCCTACTGCTCCCGATTTACCTCCTGGAACTGAGATTCAAACTTACAGTTTGCTAATTTCCGGTGTATTTGCGTTAATTTCAATAGCCAGCTTAATCTTCCAAATTACTAAAGGCAATTAATGAAAAAGCTACTATGCTCAGTATTATTAGCAATAACTTTATCTGCACAGGCATATTCTCAAGTCGAGAATGTGCCTGTAGCCAATCCGGTCTATTCATATTTAACCAGAGCCGAATCAAAAGGGCTACTGAAAAATTTCTCAATGACAATGCTCCCGCTTACTCGAGGCGAAATAGTGAAAGCATTGAAATCAATTAGAAGCCAAGCTGATAAATTATCATCTTCAGAATTAAAAACTTTAGAAAAATTTGAAAAGTATTTTGAAATTATCAATGAAGAGAAATTAGTGGTTTTCTATAGCGATAAAGATACTACACAAGTGTTCTCGACTCGTTTCTTCGACGATAATTCTAAATATTTTTACCATTACAAGGATTCATTGCATAGCGTTAATGTGTCTCCCTTAGCATCTGCCGATTTCTTGGTTAGAAACCAAGAAGGCAAAAATGGCAATGTTTTGCTTGGGAATTTAGGCATTAGAGTTAGCGGTACTTTGTCCAATTGCTTCGGATATTTTTTGCAAGCAACCAATGGTACTGTATTCAGCGGTGATAAATCAATAGCATTGCTAGATCCGCATATCAGCCAAAATATTAAATTTACCGAACTTCGCAGCGATTTCGACTTTGCAGAGTCAAGTGTAGCTTTCCAATATGATTGGTTCTACGCCTCTATCGGTCGTGAGACTCGTCGCTGGGGTTCGGGAGTGAATAATTCCATATATGTATCGGGCAATGCTCCGCCATTCACGGTGTTCAATCTCGGA
>CAZIIZ010000088.1:0-8370 GCA_964539225.1 uncultured Hyphomicrobiales bacterium
AGACTTTTATATAAAGTCCCATCTGTTAAAGTGAACATAGTTGAATCGTTAACAGAAATCAAGCTACTAATATAGTTTTGGTGAATGCCTATATCTTGAAGCTTCCAAGTAGCACCGCTATCAGTACTAATGCTGTTGCCATAAAGCCAAGAATTAATAAATAAATTTGATCCGGACGACCATAAGCCATAAATCCAAGCATTGGTTGTTATGCCATTATTAGCAGTAGTCCAGCTATTGCCCTCGTCCTCGCTTTTGAGCATACCGTTGCCCCAAGTACTAGCGAATATTTTGTCGCCAAAAGAAATCAAGTAATTAACACTATCGCCTTCGCTTGTATTCGTGGATAATTTCCATTCGTTTCCATAATTTGTACTTGAATATACTCCGGAACCAGTACCCACATACAATTTCGTTTTAGACTTCACCAAACTAAATGCAGTTGGGCTGTCTAATCCGCTGTGAATCGCAGTCCATTCTGATTTATTTGTATCTATTCTGAAAACTCCTCCGCTTTGAGTAGCAGCAAAAACACAAGAATCAATTAATACTAATTGGTTAATATCTTTACTTGTTAATCCTGAATTTAAGATTGTCCATGAATTTCCTTTGTCAATGCTTTTATACACTCCGTCGCCCCAAGCTCCGGCATATAAAGTGTTCCCGAAAACCACTAAACTACGAACTTTAGCATAGTTCATCCCAACATTGATTTCTGACCAATATGCTCCATCATCGTTACTGACAAATACTCCATCGCCCCAAGTGCCGGCGTATAAATTAGATTCGGATATAGCCAAACTCGTAATTACAGTATTGGGCAAATTGGAATTAATTTGCTTCCAGGTTTCACCATTGTCTGAAGTCTTATATACACCGCCGCCTTTGACCCCGACATACATATTCTCGCCTGAAGTAATTGATGTCCTAATTTCTCCGCAAGGATAATTCGATCGCCATTGAGCCAAAATTGATGTTTGACTTACAAGCACCAACACAACAAATATTTTGAAAATTTTCATTAGGTAGCCTTTCACCGATTAGTCTCTTAAAATAATAATCATTTTATTACAATTTATTTACTACTGCAAATATAACGTTTATATCAATTAGACGGTTACATAAAATGAGAATATTTTTTATAATTTCTTTGAGAATTTATAAAAAATCAATAAATACGTGAAATGTGTTCCGTGCAGAAATAAATTGGGTTTATGTGAATAGCAGAAGATATGTAGTAAGAATTGCATTGTAAATTCGATATTTATAGAAATAGCTATAGCTAAAAAATAACATGCCCTATCCTCGTCTCGAAAGTTAATTCACAAAAAGGATAGGGCGAAAATGTTATATTGTTACCAATTGAATTTAGAAAATATTTTCTGTGATTTCGGCAAACATACCTTCTGTCTCGAATAATCTGATAGTGATTTTCGACACAGAATTCAATTTACGGAATTCCGGAATAGCTTTGTCTGCGATGTAATGCACGATATTCTCGGAAGTAGAAGTGTAAGGAATTACTTCGTATTTGAATTCATTTTGGCTCAAGAAATCAATCATTAATTTATCGTCTTGATCGCATAGAAAAGCGTGGTCGAGCTTGTTTAGAATTGGACGCATAATTAATTCCATATCATAGAAATCAACTAGCATCCCGTTCGCATCGGGGATACCGTCTAAATCCAAACGCAACTTGTAAGTATGCCCGTGAATATTCTTGCAAGGTCCTTTGTGGAAAGGCAAGCGATGGCTCATTTCCCATTGGAATTCTTTAGAGATTTTGGTCAATTTTGCTTCAGCATCCATTTTTATTATTTCTCGTATTTAGCTGTAATGATGGAATGAATTCCGCCTCTGACAGACCATTCTGTAGTAATCTCCATCATTTTCGGGCTGCATAATGCGGTTAAGTCGTCTAAAATTTTATTAGTTACTGCTTCGTAGAATATCCCTTGATTGCGGAATTCTAAATAGTAATATTTAAGTGATTTTAATTCGACGCAAATCTGATCCGGAATATATTTGAGTGTGATTTTTCCGAAATCCGGAAGACCGGTGATAGGGCATACAGAAGTAAACTCTTCGTTTATATGAGTAATGATGTAATTATTCTGTGGAGCCGGATTCTCGAAAGTTTCTAATTCTGCCATTTTAAATACCTTTATGCAATGTTGTATATAATAAATAAATCTTCGATAGAAATTGACGAATTCAATTGTGCTTTCATTTATTTGATAATTTATTTTTATTTTACTCGGAATTTTCTTAACTTTACGTCAATAAAATGTTCTTATCTATTGAGTTAATATAAGATGATACATCAGGCGAAACTATGGAAATAATTAATTTTGTAAAAGGCTTAACGGCAGAAGAGAAATTGTACGTAGAGCAATTAATTTCTGATTTCGGAGAAGAAGAGAGAACTCTATTTTTGATCAAATATAAAATCAAAAGAAGAAATCCATATTTGTATTTAGTGCTTTCGATGTTTGGATTTGCCTGCCTAAGCGGATTCCATCGCTTCTACGCTAAACAGTATTTGATGGGAATATTGCAATTCTGTACTTGCGGATTCTTTTTCGTTGGTACTCTAATTGATGCCATGAGTTTTATGAAGCGTTCCACCGAAGCCAATATAGCAATTTCAGAAAAATTAGCATTCGAGATCAGAGACAGAATTTATCAATTAGATAAATCGCATCAACACAGTTTATCCTAAATTCTGATTGTTTGTAAAGTCATGTGCTAATCATTATACACATATTTTAATAAACGCCAAGTTGCTATTCCTGCGGAATGAGTCTTCGAGTGGATGCGGAAACTAACTACTTTTCTTGTCATTCCTGCGGAACGAGTCTTCGAGTGGATGCAGGAATCTATTTCTTTCTAATCTTGTCATTCCTATGGAACGAGCCTTCGAACTGATGCAGGAATCTAATCTAAGGATTCAGCGTAGATAATCAACAACGTTTGTAATAGTATTGTTGGAATATCTTTAAATTGGTTTTCGCAATGGTCTTTCTATTTAGAATTTGTTAGCCATAATTAACGATTTATTTGAAAGCATAATTCGGCATTTATTTCTAAACGATAAAGTATATTTTTTCAAATCTTGTATTAAGTATATTATTTGGTTTGAAATAATGGATGAATTATGTAAATTTGTGTAGTAATTAAATATTGAACGATATTGTAAAGCCCAATTGTAAGGAAATTCATGTTTTATGCAAACCTGATTATTGAAATAATTTTTTTAGTGATTATTTTTGTCTTTTGTGCAATACTCCCAATAATTGCGTTGATTATATATAAATACTTTAGTAATAAGAATAAAATATTTCGCAAAATTAGTTTCACGATTCTTTCTATCATAACACTTATTATGGCTATTGTATTCCTAGCAATTAGTATTCAAATTATTTCTTCAATGAATCTCTCTGAAGATCCTTTTGCTACGAAATACGAAAAGATAATAATCAATCAAAAGATAGGTGGCAAGTTAATATGCTTATCTGAATATGAAGGTAATCTCCAAGATTGGGAATACCGAGTAAAATACTATTATATTCCCCAAAAAGATGACACAATACCTATTGGTTCAGGTTATTTTGATACAAGAAGTTGGGGGCGAGACGAACAATTAGGAAAATATGGGGATTGGTTATTTTTGCGTACAGCTAATGATAAGTATATGGATAAAGTAATATTGAAAAACATTGTTACTGATTCCACTACTTCATATCAGATTAATGTCTCAGATAGATATAGCTTTGAAAGATTGAAGCAAGAAATTGACAAATATAAATAACTATTCTATTATAAAAAAAAGAAACTACGCTATGAAAACAAGACGAAATAATATGATAAATAGAACAAAATATGTTCTCATTATTTTATTTTTGGGACTTTGTTTCTCAAGTTGTACGCCTCGAGTAGAAGAAGTATTTTTAGAAATACGTCATAAGTATTCGGTTTTCCCTGATGATAATGTTCAATTTAACTTGGTATGCAATAAAGGATTGAAAGATTTATTTAAAGGACGAGAATCATTTTTAAGTGTAAAAAAAGATAATTACAGGTTTAATCTGACCAAGATTGATTCAATTTATACCGAGAAAGATATCAAAATTACTAAATACGGCGAATATTATTCTATACAACCTAAATTTGCAAGAATTACTATCAAGAAAGTCACCCATAATTCCATTGCCTTGAACTTATACATCAAAGATAGCTTAATATCCAAAGACTTAAATAATGTTTATATTTTAACGCAAATAGACCAACATACGAACTATGTAGCTTACAAAACCGCTAAATAAGCGTTACACCTTTGCAAATATTGTAACTCAATATTTGCAAAGGTAATTCTAAATCAATTATATCAACTTGCCTTGGGTTTCGTGCTTCCAACCATTAATAAAGTCCTGAATGCGTTGCGATTTCTTGCCGGGCATTTGGATTTCCAAGATTGAAATCGCTCCGTCTGAGCATTGCACATCGAAAGTATTTTTGGTAATGCGGAATTTGCCTAATGTTTGCGGTTCGAAGCTCTCGGAAGGAATTGCTCTCAATATTTTGATGCGTTGCTCGCCCCACATAGTCCAAGCTCCCGGTATCGGCGAAACTCCATTAATCAGATTCTTCACTTGCATTGAGTCCTTGCTCCAGTCAATTTTGCAATCGTCGGAGAATATTTTCGGAGCTTTAGTGGCGAGAGATTCATCTTGGCTCTGAGTGGTATAATTTCCGGCAACCAATAACTCAACTGTATCAATCGCTAACTGCGGAGCTTTGTCCTTCAGTTCATAATATAAATCGCCGAAGGTAGTGGATTCAGAGATTTCAGTTTTAATATTCAGCAAAATATCGCCCGTATCTACTTCTTTTTTCAATAGAAATGAAGTCAATCCGGTTTCGGTATCGCCATTAATCACCGCCCAATTAATCGGAGCAGCACCACGATATTTCGGCAATATGCTACCATGAATATTGAATGTGCCTAAGCGAGATAAAGTATAAACTTCTTCCGGCAGAATTCTGAACGCCACCACAACGATAATATCGGGAGCGAATTCTTTAATTTGACGCACGAAGTCCTCATCTTTCAGCTTCTCGGGCTGTAGGACGGGCAGTCCCAATTCAGTAGCCATAATCTTAACATCCGACGGCAGCACCTGTTTACCGCGTCCTTTGGGCTTATCCGGCACAGTTACTACTGCCTGCACAGTGTAAATATCATTTAATGCTTTTAGCGTAGGCACTGCGAACTCCGGAGTACCCATATATATAATTTTAATATCTTTATTCATATTCTTTACTTTTATATTATTTTCATCAACGATCTACAATCTTAAATTGAGACCATAGAAACGCCTGCGGTGGGATAAATATTGTATTCACTCAATCTCTAATCCCAATAATTCCGCCCAATAGCATAAAGTTCGGGTTAGAGATGTGGAAAATTAAGTATTGGCTTAGATTTGTTTTCTACAATTTAATTATAATCTCCATTGACTGGTACATGTCGCATAATTTTACAGTTATTATCGAATATTATATAAAATACCACCACTTTATTAGTCTTACATTTCAAAGATGTAATATAAAGCAACCATAGATCGGGCATTGGCTCAACTTCAGCTAATGTTAATTGATATGTGCAAGAATCAATTATTGGGATTGGATTATCAACTATATATTCTCTTTTGCAATAATATTCATCGACATTTTTGATTTTTTTCCATAAGGGAATAATATCTTTTCGTGATAAATCCGGGTAAAGTTTCATAAAATCATCCGCAAATAACAATGGATAACTCGTGGAATCATCGAGACAAAAAGATACTTCCTTAGAACAATTATTTACAAGATGTGCTTGAAATAAAGAATCATTTTTGATTAATTCAATTGAATTTTTCAACTTTAAGTTAAAAGATGCAGAATCTTTTCCCAAGCCACTATTAATAGCTATAAATAGTGCAAAATATATCATCAATAAATATCTCATCGAATTAATTCCCTTCCAAATGTTGAATTATTCCCACAATAATGATACGGACTCCACGCCAAATACTTCTCCCAAAGCGGATCAATACTCAAGAATCTACCACTGCCATTATCATACATTCGCACAGCGAAGTCTCCGAGTCCGCTCTCTACATCATTTTCTTTGCCGATAAAGTGGAACGGAATCATATCTTTTTTGAATCTAAATATACTGTGTCTGGGCATAAATCTGCACCGTTTATCCATTGAATAGTTCCATCAACAGCTTTAACGGTATTAAATATTTGTGGCTTTTGTAGTTCTTGAAATATTCCGATATTTAGATATTCAGTTGCATCAAATATCCCAGTTTCACCATTTGTAAACAGTATTTGAATCGAATAATTATCGATAGCTTTTGCATTTTGTACTCTTGGATTCATAATCACCTCAAAGGTTCGATGGGTAAAGGCATTTGACCATTAATGGCTAATTCCCAATTCGTAAGCAAATCTTCTCTATGCACTTCAATCCATGCTTGTATTAATCGAATTTTAGCTTTTGGCAATTCGCCCTCTAATAATTCACCATCAAGTATATTAAATACAGCTTCATCACGTTGATATTTTACGTGAATATGAGGCATATTGTGTTGTTTATTATCAATATAATATAGATAAACAATCAAACCGTAAAACATTGATATAGAAGGCATAGCTTCACCTCTTAAATACACGTAACAATACTTTGTCCTTAGTAAACGTAATAGTCAAAATCTTATTATTAATATCAAAAGCGAACCTCCGCCATTATTAGACTTTCGTATTTCGAAGTCGCAGAGTCAGTTGTACCAATTAATCATAGGAAACACTCAAATTGTTCTTTACTATGATTCTTCTTATAAGTTGGTTAATTTCATTATCATTAAGCAAAGGATAAATAATTACTTGAAGTAGAACATTGGATTTATTTCTTTTGATAACGGTAAAATTGTTAGAAAAATCATAAAAAGCACATTGTAAAAATCTATCAAAATCTTTTGGACTATCAACAAAATATCGATTTGATTTTAAAGAATCAATACCAAATGTTGATATTTGTGATATGTTTATATTCGTATCAACACATTGATTATTTAAAGGGATAACATATACATATTTTTTGTCTTTTCTTACAATTATGTTATTAAGGGCAAATTGATAATTGTTTTTAGTATAATCCATAAGAAGTGTATTTGCATCAATTTCCAACCCTGTAGAATACCAATATGTTCTCATCCTAATTTCATTGTTTTTAGCACTTGGTATTTCAACAAAGTATCCTCCATCTGAACCTCCAGTCCAAATAGCAGTTGCCGGAATATCTTTATTCTGAAATTCTATAATACTATCATTATCTCTAAAAATTAAATATAATATCAGTCCTATTAGTATTGTTAGAATTGACAGCTTAACTGATATTTTCAATTTGTTTTTCACAATTAATATTCTTTAGGTAATCTTGGGTTACAAATACAATAAATTTGAAATCACGAGTACCGAATTGACTCAAAGGAGCTTGCTCACCATTCGAGATTAGTACAAATTTCCACGATAATTTATTTCTTCAATAATTAATTCTTCAACTTTGATAATAAATATTATTCGGATATTGCCCAAACGCATTCGTTGATAGCCTTTCCAATTTCCTTTTAATATTTTTGATGTCGAATTGTTGTAGTGTTGGCATGTCCTTGTTCGAAATAGCAGTAAATGGAATACGAATTCTATTAAGCATATTCGACTTTTCGGGGTCATTAATTGATTGCAGAAATTTAGCTGCTCGTTTGCTAATTATTATTTTCATTGGCGAACCAAGAGCTAATGTTTAAATAATCTTCGGAATTATCAGATGGTAGAGGAATTCGCTCAATTTCTTGCATTTCTTCATCCGAAACATCTGCTAATGAAGCGAAAAACATATTCATCTTTTCTTCTCTCATTGCTTCGGTAACAGCTAATTTAATCATCTTATAAATTTCTGAACTATCGCTTTGTACTATCATATTTTACCTCGATATTTTAATTTACATTCGGATGAAACGATACTAGAATAAATTTATTTTATTACTCTCGGAGACCGATTTCAACATTATTTTCTGCTACCGTACATTCATCTGCGATGAAGGATAACTTATCCTGTCCGGCTCGAATCGGGATTTGTTCAGCGAATGGCATATTAATACACTTCATCGTGATTGCCGAAATCTAATAAAAGTATTATTTGTTCATTTGATTGATTCGATTGCTCTAACGAAAACAAAATCCGACAATCATATCCACAAGACCTAACCATTATACACATCTTCGGCAATACCGATGAATACTGTCATTCCGGTTT